>NZ_JBEUPA010000030.1:0-68907 GCF_040492065.1 Actinomadura sp. NPDC000929
CATGCCGCCGGGCCCGCCGCCGATCGGCGGCCCCTTCCCGGGCGGCGCCCCGGCCCGCCCCGGCGCGCCGGCGCCTCTCGGGGCCCCCGTCCCGAACCAGCCTCCCGTCCCGAACGGGACGCCCGCCTCGACCACCGGCGGCCACCTCGCCCCGGGCGGCAACCCCCCGAACCAGGTCCGCCCCCTCAACGGCGCGGACCGGGAAGACCCCCTGTTCACCGGCCCCTGACCGTCGACGCCCGGGCCGGCCGCGCCGTCCCGGGCTCAGCCGAGGCCGGCCACCAGAAGCAGAGCAAGCGCCAGCGCCGCCACCGAGGCGGACATCAGGACCTGGTCGCGCTCCTTCGCCGCGGTGCGCCGCGGCGCGGAGACCCTCCGGCGGCTCCGCCCCATGTCCACCGCGGCGCGGCGGGCGTGCTCCCAGTAAGCCCCCGTGTACACGGCCAGCGCCGCCAGCCCCACGATGAGTAACCCGTCTCCGCGCATCGATCGGCCTCCCGTTTTCCGCGGAAGCTCAGATTGAACAGCGGATCCGGCGCGCGTGACAGTGTCGGACGACACAATTCGCCGAAACAGGCGGACTCGGGCGGCTGCGCCGTCGGAACGTCAGCCGGACGGTCAGCGCCCGAACGTCTCGGGATCGACCTCGATCCAGATCTGCTCGGCGCGGCCCAGCAGCCGCCCGTCGGCCCCGTACAGGGCCGTCGCCGCGTGCATCTTGCGGCCCTCGCGGCTGCGCGCGAACCCCATCACCACGCACCGCTCGCCGGCGTCCGGCACGTCCATGACCTGCGCCGTCATCGTGCCGAGGACCGCCGGGCGGCCCGCGACGTCGAACGACCAGCCGCCGGGGCAGTCCAGCACGGCCCACACCAGCTCCCGCTCGGGCACCCGCTCGGGGATCCACGGCGCCGCGACGGTGCCCTCGGCGACGGGGCCCGGTTCGAGCCGCAGCCCGTCGCCGGGCTCGCGCTCCGGCCCGCAGACGAAGCAGCCGGGGAACGGGTGGTTCTCCGCCGCCCGGTACTTCTCCGCTGCCTTGAGCGCCTCCTCGAACGGGACGGCCGCGATGGGCGGCACCACGATCGCGCCGGCCAGCGCCTCGGCGACGAGCCGCTCGCCGTCCCACAGCCGCGCGCTGTGCCCGCGCTCGTCCTCCACCGTGACGGCGAGCTCGGTCTCCAGCGGCGGCGGCCGCCGCAGCGTCACGGTCACCGTGTCGATCGGCACCCGCCCTGCCAGGCGCCCCGCCACGTACCCGCCGTTCCCGGACCCCTCCGGCCCGTGGAACCGCCTCTCGATGATCATTTCTATGTCCCCCGTGCTCACGTACACCAAACCAAAACGGGACCGATCATATTGAGCCCCACCGACATCCCACCCCCCGGGGGTAGCCGGGCGCCGCGCGCGCTACACGGCCCGGGAAGGCTGCGGCCTGCCCGGACGGGTGGTGAAGAAGACCGAGAGGGAGCCCCGCAGCCGGGCGCGGACGGTGTCCTCGTCGACGGGGCCGTCCGCGGGGACGGGGGTCCGGTCGAGGGCGCGGGCGATGAGCAGGTCGACGTTGCGGTCGGCGACCAGGACCGAGCACGTGTCGCACCCGTACCAGGGATAGAGCATGTTGAGGACGGCCACGGCGGTGTCGTCGTCCGACAGGTGCGTGGTGTCGAGCTCGACCTCGAACATCTCGGTGTCGTCGGGATCGAGCGTCGGGTAGTAGAGCCACTGCGGCGCGGCGACGCCGCAGAAATCGCATACCCGGTCGAGCGGGGCGGGCTCTCCGACCGCGAGCTCCAGCTCGTGGTCCCACGGCTCCACCCGCCGGTTGTGGCGGTAGCCGACGCCGTCGAGCGTGCCCTCGCGGTTGTGCGTCACGTCGTGCACCTCGCCGCCGCAGCGGGCGCACATGAAGCCGAGGTCCTCCATGTCCCTCCCCGATCCCTGGGGCACCGGCTCTCACAGTATCCGGCCGGACGCCTCGCTCGTACCAGGCCGCGGCGTTCGGGTACGGTGATGACCCTTCACCGACGCATCCGCCCCGGCGACCCCGGTCTCCCGCGTCCGCACGCCGCACATCTCCCGCGTGCCCACATACCGTGCTCTCGAACGGGAGGTCCCGTGCCCGACGTCGTGCTGAACGCCGACAAGATCGATCTGGTGCGCGAGCGGCGGACGCTGCTCGACCGCGTCACGCTGACGGTGCTGCGCGGCGAGCACTGGGCGCTGATCGGCCCGAACGGGGCCGGCAAGAGCACGCTGCTCGGCGTCCTCGGCGCCTACGCCCACCCGACGCGCGGCACGGCGGAGATCCTCGGGCGCCGGCTCGGCCGCGTGGACGTCCAGGAGCTGCGCAGGCTGATCGGGCAGGTCAACCCGCGCCACCCCCTGGAGTCGGCGCGGACGGTCCGCGAGATCGTCCTGACCGGCGCGACGGGCACCATCGAGCTCGTCCCGCGCTGGACGCCCGCCGAGGGGGAGCTGCGCCGCGCGGACGAGCTGATCGCGCTGATGGGCCTCACGCACCGCACGGACGCGCGCTGGCCGAACCTCTCGCAGGGGGAGCGGGGACGCGCGCTGATCGCGCGGGCGCTGATGCCCGACCCGCCGCTGCTCCTGCTCGACGAGCCCGCCACGGGCCTGGACGTCGCCGCCCGGGAGCGGCTGCTCGCCGCCCTCGACCAGCTGCGCGCCGAGCGCCCCGACCTGACCACGGTGCTCGTCACGCACCATCTGGAGGAGCTGCCGGTCAGCACCAGCCACGCGCTCCTGCTGCGCGAGGGCCGGGTGCTCGCCTCCGGACCCTCCGGCGAGGTCCTCACGACCGAGCTGGTCAGCGCGTGCTTCGACCATCCGATCACCATCAGCCGGCACGACGGGCGCTGGGCCGCGACCGCCGGACGGGTCTGACCGGCCGTCGCGCACTCCCGGGGCCGGCTAGCCGCCGACGACGCGGTGCTTGGCCAGATGGGCCAGGACCGCCTGGTTCGCCTCCCACCCGTCCGGAAACTTGACCGGCACGCCGAGGTGCACCGGCTCGGCGGACGGATGCGCGTCCAGCAGCTCGGGGATGCCCGCGCGCGCCACCACGACGCACGCGTGGCGGTGCCGCGACGCCAGCACGCACAGCCGTCCCGACTCCAGGTGGAACGCGGTCGCGTCGCGGCGCCCCGACAGCGGGTGCAGCACGACCGTCACGTCGTACTCGCGGCCCTGGAGCCGGTTGGCGGTGTCGACGGTGATGCCCTCGCCGTGCGGGCCGAGCGCGGCGCGGATCGCGGTGACCTGGTCGCGGTGGGCCGCGCCGATCGCGACGCGCGCGGCGTCCACCGGTTCGGAGCCCAGCTCGGAGTGCGCGACGGGGCCGCGCTGCAGCAGCCGGACGGCGAGCGCCGCCGTCGCGCGCACGGCTTCGGAGTCGGTGCGCAGGGTGTGCCGGGCGGGCAGCTCGTAGAGGGCCCACCCGGTGGCCGCCGCCTCCTCCAGCGCGTGGTCGTAGGTGGTGCCCATGCCGCGCGCGGCGAACTCCAGCCTCCGGTCGCCCGGGCCCGTCCCGGCGCGGAACCCGGTGAACGGGTAGAACGCCTCCGACACCACCGGCGCCGCCGACGCGGGCAGCCGCCAGGACACCGGCAGCCGGTGGACGGGAAGCTCCGGGTTGTGCGCGAGCAGGACCGACACGGCGCTGCGCATCGGGTCCCAGGTCAGGCCCGCCCAGCGTTCGACCTCGACGGTGGAGAAGGGGTCGAGCTGGCCGGGGTCGCCGACGAACAGCGCCCGCTCGAACCGCCCGGCGATGCGCAGCAGCAGGTCCGAGCGCATCTGGTACGCCTCGTCGACGATCGCCCACGGCCACGACCCGTCCGAGAGCGTGGCCCACTTCGCGCCCGTCGCGATGACGACGGTGCGGTCGGCGAGGTCGTCGGCCTTCTGCGCCACCCGCACCGACGGGTGCGCCATGACCCGCTCGGACGGAACGTAGCCGGACGCCGACAGCCGCCCCAGCGTGATGCCGGGGTGCTTCGCGGCGATCCGGTCGATGAGGTCGTCGACCTGCTCGTTGGTCTGCGCCACGATCATCAGCCGCTCCCCGGCCTCGGCCAGGTGCGCGGCCGCGCGGACCACCAGCGTCGACTTGCCCGCTCCCGGCGGGGAGTCGACCACCACGCCGCGGTGCCCGCCGCCGAGGTCGGCCAGGACGCCGTCGACGACCCGCGCCGCGGCCTCGCCGGGTTCCAGGGGCGGCTCCGGGGCCCGCGCAGCCACCGGCGCCAGATGGCGGCCCGCGTGCCCGGTCACGACCATTCCTCTTCGGCGTCCTCGTCGGTCGGCACGTACTCGACGGGCGGCCCGCCGTGCGTCCACGGCGTGTCCTCCCGGTCGGGGAACCTCGCCACGCCGAACGAGCCCTCCGTCAGCGAGGTGAAGCACACCCGGTCGCCGACCTCGGGGACGGCGCCCGCCTCGGGGGTGAGCTTGCGGCCCATCCCGCCGGTCAGCTCCAGCAGCACGCCGCCGTCGTCCAACTCCACGATCCTCCCCTTGAGCGCCGGTCTGGCGGCGCTGCACACGGTCGTGCCGACGTCGAGCCGCACCGGGTCGCGCGTGCCGACCCGCAGCAGCGGGCGCAGCTTCGGCCGCTTGCCCGTCTCGTCCAGCCGGGTGGGGTCGCACTCGGTGACCGTTCCGCCGAACGCCTGGCCGGCCAGCCGGTGCTCGGCCATCACCAGGGGATCGTCGAACGCCCGCTGCGCGTCGTAGGCGTCCTGCGCGCGTTCGAGGTCGTGCAGCCGCCGCGCCGCCCGGACGGGCGGGTCGCGGCGCGCCTGAGGATACGCCTCGCCGAACGTCTGGTGGTAATAGGTGAAGGCGTCCCGGTCGCGCTCCCAGCGGCGCGGGACGCTCGCTCCCTCCGGCAGGGCCCGCAGCAGCTCGACGGCCCGCCACATCAGGTCCCAGGTCGGGGTGAGCTGGCTCGCGACCGCGGCGCGCAGCCGCTCCTCGGCCGCCGGGGCTCCGTTCGACCGGTCGTAGCCGGCGATCGCGGGGGCGAGGACCTCGTTGTCGAACGTCGGGTCGGTCGTCGGGCCCGCGGGCGGGCAGACGACGGGGTCCTCGGCGCGGGCCGCCGCGGCCGGCCCGTCGAGGCCGTCCGGCGGGTCGATCCAGCCCATCAGCGCGGCGAGGTTGCCGTCCTCCAGCGAGCTCTGGCCCGTCGCCCAGTGCAGCCGCAGCAGCTCGGTCGCCGCCCCCAGCAGCGACGACCCCGGATGGTCGTGGCGGTCGGCGAACCACGTCAGCCACCGGCCGAGCACCGGCACCGCGGGGTCGACCGCGTACGGGCCCTCGGTGCTGCGGAACCGCGTCGACCGGCCCACCATCCGCAGGAACGCGACGCCGCCCCGGTTCGGGACGAGCAGCTGCGGCGCGTCCCCGTACCGGATCCGCTCCTCGCCGTCCTTGCCGGGCGGCAGCTCCTCGACCGGGCCCCGGCTCGTCTCGATGTGGTTCAGGACGAGCTTGGCGAGGCTCGCCGCGAAGGCGAACCGCAGGTCGCGGTTGCGCGGCTGCGGGACCACGAGCAGGGTCGCGTCGTCGGGGTCGCTGCCGAGCATCACGGCCAGGGGCGCCGCCGCCTCCCCGGCGAGCTTCAACGGGACGAGCACGAGCGGGGCGCCGGAGACATGCCAGTGCCGCACGGTCGCGAGCGGCTGCGCGACCCCGGCGGCCGCCGCCTGCAACCGCGCGAGCGAGGACAGCGCACTCATGGGCGGATCACGCGGCCCCGTGCAGCGCCTCGTCGCGCAGCCGGGCCGCGGCGCGCAGCTGCTCGGCCGTCTCGGCCAGGTCGTCGGAGGGACGCAGCGACCCGTCCGCCAGCGCGAGTGCGGCGCCGATCGTGTCGATGCCGCCGAGGTCGTCGCGGACGGACCGGCCGAGCGCGCCCGTCGAGCCGCACGCCCGCGCCTCGTCCCGGCAGAACAGCGCCATCTCGCAGCCCGCCATGCACTCGGGCGCGTACCGCGCCTCGACGGCCCGCACGGACTCCGCGAGCGCGTCCCCGGGCGCGAACGTCAGGTCGTCCGGCAGCTCGGCGAGGATGTCGTCGACGCGGGTGAGGCGCGCGAGCTGCCGTTCCAGGACGGCGAGCTGGGGACGCACGTCCAGCGGCGTCGCGGTGGGCCGGTTCGAGAAGTTCTCCGGGCAGACGAGGAACACCTCGTGCGACACGCGCGCCGGGTCGTGCCCGAGCTCGGCCGCCAGGCGCCGCAGCGCCAGCACGTACACCGCCGACTGGCGGGCCGCCGCCGCGACCTGCTCCGGCTCGGCCTGCCCGTCCACGACCGCGAACGACTTGATCTCGATGACGTGCATCCGGCCTTCGAGCTGGAACGCGATCACGTCCGGCTCCAGGTAGGCGGGCCGCCCGGCGATCTCCAGCCGCAGCAGCGGATGGTCGAACAGCGTCCCCTCGCCGGTCTCCAGCGCGCGGGCGACCAGCCGCCGGGTGCGCGAGTGCCGCAGCTCCCGGCCCTCGTTGCCCGCGACCACCTCCAGGTCGTCGTAGGCGACCTCGGGGACGGCGAGGCCGAGCCGCTCGCGCAGCAGCGTCAGCAGCTCCGCGCAGCCGTCCGCCTTCACCTGCGCCTCGAACGCGTTCCCGCGCGTGATCGCGAACTGCGACTGGCCGAACGGCGCGGGGAAGCCCAGGGCCCGCGCGACCGCGTCCTTGTCGACGCCCGCCGCGTCCATCACCCCGCGGCGGGCGCAGCCCGGATTGGACGTGAGCGCGGCGATCGTGCGGGCGTCGTGGTTGCGCGGGGGCGCGTCGCCGCGCAGCCGGTCCAGGTCCGGCGCGGTGTCGGTCATCGGTCCGTCTCTCCGTTGATGGCGGGGCGCCGGCCGGGATCCCGCAGGGCCCGCAGCCGGGTGCCGAACAGCCGTTCGGCGTCGTCGAGCCGCTCCCGGGCGCGTGCCGCGGCCGACTCGCGCCGCCGCCGGTCCGAGGCGCGGTGCACGTCCAGCTCGGCCCGGGCGGCCTCGGCGAGCACGGCCGGATCGACTGTACCGACCGTACCGGTGGCCGCACCGGGAATGTTGGACGCGAAACGCCACAGCAGCCGCTGCACGTCCGGCGACGGCGACCCGCGTCCGGCGTGCTCGGCCAGGCGCAGCGCGCAGGTGAGGAAGTCGGTGCGCGGGCTGAGCGGCCCGACGACGCGCTGCTCCAGCGGCCACGTGCTCACGGTGAGCAGGCCGCGCGCGGGGGCGAGCAGGTCGGCGGTCAGCGCGGCGCACAGGTAGTAGGGGCGCGCGTACGGCGCGGTGCGGAAGGAGCGCTCCTCGTCGCGGCGCAGGCTCGTCAGGCTGCTCCCGGGGATCTCGCCGGGGAAGAACGCCGCGTACACCGATCCGATCAGCTTCGGCGCGGCGGGCGCCCCGAGCAGGGTGAGGGCCTGGTGGACCTGCTCCCGGACGGGCAGCAGGCCGCGCGGGCCGGCGTGCGCGTCGCGGCGGGCGCCGGGCCCGGTGGTCTCGCCGAGGACGGCGTCGTCCCACGCCGCCTCGCCCCGGCGCAGTTCGGCGCGCAGCTCGCGGGCCCGCACCCGGTCGCCGGCGGCCATGGCCCGGCGCACGGCGGCGCGCAGCTCGGTGATGCGCGCCTCCAGCTCGTCGGGGGTCGGGACGCCGGGGGGCCGGGACATGCGGCAGACAGTACAGGTACTTCCCGACACTTCCAGTGTTTTCCAGTTTTATGGGGTCCGGACGGGGTCAGCGCGGCCTGCGCCACACGAGGGAGTAGCGCCACAGCAGGTGCCTGCGGAACACGGCGCCGGGCAGCAGCCGCAGCGCCTCGTCCCGCACCTCGCCCCACGTCATGTCGGGGTCCATGACCGGGGCGTCGGGGTCGCCCGCGCGCCGGCGGTTGCGGAACCGGTGGAAGTAGTGCGCCGGGAGGCCGGCCGCCGCGTACGCCCGGTCGCGCGGCCCCTTGTTGCTCGCCAGACCGATGACCACCAGGGTGCCGCCCGGCCTGACGGCGCCGCGCATCGCCGTCAGGCCCTTGACGAAGTCCATGTGGTGGATGGCGGCGACGCTGCAGACGAAGTCGTAGAAGTCCTCCGGCAGGTCGTATTCGAGGAGGCCCGCCTCGACGAAGTCGACGTTGCCGACGCCCTCGCTCGACCGCGCCGCCTCGGCGACCATGTCCGGCGACCGGTCGAGCCCGGTGACGTGCACCGCGCGGGGCGCGAGGCGGCGCGCCAGCAGGCCGTCGCCGCAGCCGACGTCCAGCGCCTCGCCGCATCCGCGCGGCACGTTGCGCAGCACGACGCCGTGGTAGTGCGTGTTGTGGTTCCAGTAGTCGCCGGTCATCGTCACCGCCGGGTCAGGAGCGCGGGTCGCGGCGGAGGGGGTGCCCCTCCGGCACCTCCACAATAACGATCTTGACGCCGTCGGGGTCCTCGATCCACATCTCGACCAGTCCCCACGGCTCCTCGCGCGGCTCCCGCGTGACGCGGGCGCCGGCGGCCGCGAGCCGGTCGTGCTCGTCCCGGACGTCGCGGACCTGGAGCCAGAGCATCGGCGACGACCCGGTCCGGCCGCCGCCGTGCCCCGACACCTCCAGCAGGCCCGGACCGAGGAAGAACACCACGCCGGGGGAGTCGGCCGGACCGAACTCCCGGTACACGGCGAGTCCCAGCACGTCGCGGTAGAAGCGCTGAGTCAGCGCCGGGTCGGCGGGGCGAAGCAGGATGCGGCTGCTCAGTACGTCCATGGCACCATCCTGACCCCGGCGCCGCCCGGCGCGCGTACCGGCGCGCCCGCCCGCGCGAGTCGGCCCGGTGCCGGCCCGGTTCAGTCCGCGAAGCTCGCGCGGTAGGTGGCGGCCATGTCCTCGTCGCCGTGCCCCTGCTCGATCGCGCGCCGGAAGCGCTCGCCCGCCGCGTCGTTGACGTCGACGCGGACGCCCGCTGCCGCGGCCGAGTCGTGGATGAGCCGGGTGTTCTTCTCGGCGTTGCGGACCGCGAAGCTCGGCTCGAAGTCGCCGTCGAGCATCGCCTTCATCTTGACCTGCAGGTAGGGGCTGTCGAGCGGGCCGCCGGTGAGGACCTCGCCGAGCAGGGACGGGTCGAGCCCGAGGCCCTGCGCCAGCGCGACCGACTCGGCGACGACCGACGTCAGCGAGATGGCGTAGCTCACGGCGGCCAGCTTGAGCCGGGTGCCCGCGCCGCCCGCGCCGTCCTCGTCCAGCCACACCGTCTTGCCGCCGACCGCGCCGAAGACCGGCTCCAGAACCTTGCGCGCGTCCTGCGGCCCGGCCGCGAGGATGATGAGCTTGCCCTGCTCGGCGGGCTGCTTGGTGCCCTGAACGGGCGCGTCGACGAACGCCAGCCCGTGGCCGTCGGCGAACCGGGCCAGCCGGGGCACGTCCGCGACGCCGACCGTGCCCATCTGCGCCCAGACCTGCCCGGCGCTCAGCCCGGGGGCGGCCTCGTCCATCACCGCCAGGGCGGTCTCGGCGTCGTTCAGCATGGTGATGACGACGTCGGCGTCCCGCACGGCCTCGGCGGGGGCGGCCGCGACGGCGGCGCCGTCGGCGGCGAGCGGCTCCGCGCGGGCGGCCGTGCGGTTCCAGACGGCGACCCCGTGGCCGTTCCGCAGCAGGTTGCGGGCCATCGCGGCGCCCATGATCCCGGTGCCGAGCACTGCGACCTGAGTCATCTGCCCCTCCTTATGGACTGCTTATGGACTGTTCGATACATAATCGTGCGGGACGAGGCTCGCACATCGCGGTCCGATCCGCATCCGCAGGGTCCTTACCCGCCGGGAGGGCGGGATGCGCCGCCGCGCCGTCCGACCGGCGGGGCGGCCGGTCAGCCGTAGGCGGGGTTGTCGCCCGGCGCGTCGGCGTACACGGCGGTGTAGGGCACGGCGAAGGCGTCGAGGGTGCGGTCGAGATGCGCCGACCACCAGCTCACGAGCGTGGCGGGAGCGCGCTCGCCCGCGCCGTCCTCGCCGAGGTAGCGGTGCCGCAGCGGGGCGACGTCGCAGAGCCGCTCCCACCATTCGCGGTGCACGGCCGACTGGATCTGGCCGGCGTCCAGCGGGAAGGCGGAGCGGTGCCCGCGCACGAACGCCTGGACGCGGTCGAGATCGAGGCCGCGATCGTCCTCGCAGGCGAACAGCCGCGCCGCCGAGCGCACGACCTCTCCCGCGACCGGGCCCGTGGTGAGGCCGTCCCAGCCGAGCACGGCGGTGACGTTGCCCGACCCGCCGTAGCGGAGGTGCTCGGCATGGAACGAGCCGTGCAGGTGCCCGACCGTGCTCACCTCGATGTCGGGCGGCTGGTGCCCGGCGAACTCGGTGAGCAGGGCGCGGCGTTCCCGCAGGCGGCGCGCGGTCAGCGCGTCGAAGTCGGTGCCGTCCCCGTCCGGGACGTCGCGCAGCATCGCCTCGACGGCGGCGGCCGCGTCAGCGGCCCGCGGAGCCGGCACGAGCATGCTCTGCTGGACGGGCGGCGTGAGCTCGTCGAGCGCGGCGTGCAGGCGTCCGAGCAGCTCGCCGAGGGCCTCGCACTGGGTGAACGTCAGCTCCAGGCCGCCGCGGCCGCGGCCGCCGACCCACGGATACAGGACGTATCCGCGGCCGGCGGCCGTGACCAGCGTTCGGCCGTTCCGCGCCGGCACGGGCGCGTGGACCGGAAGGCCGGCCGCGTCGAGCGCGGCCGTGACGCCGTGCTGGAACAGCAGGCGGCGCCGGTCGGCGCCGGTGTGCTCCCTGAGGAAGAACGCCCCGCCCGCCGCGTCGACGCGCCAGCTCCGGCCGCCCGGCCCGGTCGCCAGCGGGGTCGCCGTGCCCGAAGCGCCGATCTCCCAGCGCTTCAGCAGCCGCGGTGGAAGCGGATCCGCGCCGGTGGCGCCGTCGTCCGCCGCCTGCCCGCCGTCGCCGGCCCGCTGTTCGGCGTCGGCCCTGTCTCTGGCGTCAGCACTCTGGGACGTCGGCACCTCGGCACCTCGGCTGCTTCGGACGGACGGCGGTCGAATGAGTGTTCTACGCCGACGCTACACGTCCCGGCCGCGGCGCGAAAGTGAACCGCGCCGCCCCGCGTCTCAGACGCGTTCGAGGACGACGACGGGGATGTCGCGGTCCGTCTTCTTCTGGTACTCGTCGTAGTCCGGCCACGTGGCGGCCATCTTCCGCCAGAGGGGCGGCTTCTCCTCGGGTGTCGCCGTGCGGGCCCGCGCGGTGAACTTGTCGCCCTTCACCTGCACCTTCACCTCGGGGGTGTCCTGCAGGTTGCGGTACCAGAGCGGCGGCTCGTCCGCTCCGCCCTTGGACGCCACGACGAGGTAGGCGTCGCCTTCCGTCTGGTAGATGAGCGGCGTCGTGTGCTCCTTGCCGCTGCGCCGTCCGGTGGTGGTGAGCAGGAGGGTGACGGTGCCGTTCCAGTCGTGTCCCTCCGCACCGTCGGTCGCCTGGTACCGCTCGACGTGTTCCTTGCCGTACAACATGGTTCTCTCCTCATTTCGCCCTGGCCATGGGGGCGCCCCTCTGTAACCCGCGGGTCGGGGCCGCCCTTCCCGGGATCACTACCCTGGCGTGGTGGATGATGCGGCGGAGGTGGCGCGGCGGTGCGCCGAGACGATGTACGCGCAGGACAAGGTGGCGCAGGACCTCGGCATGCGGATCACCGAGATCGCGCCGGGGCGGGCGCGGCTGCGGATGACGGTGGCCGAGACCATGGTGAACGGGCACGGGATCGCCCATGGCGGCTATCTGTTCCTGCTCGCCGACTCCGCCTTCGCCTACGCGTGCAACACCTATGACTCCGTGACGGTCGCGGCGTCCGCCGACGTGGTGTTCGTCGCGAGCGCGCGCGGCGGCGACGTCCTGGAGGCGACGGCGGTCGAACGCACCCGCTACGGGCGGAGCGGCGTCTACGACGTCACGGTGCGGCGCGTCCCCGGCGGGGAGGTCATCGCGGAGTTCCGCGGCGGGAGCCGGAGCCGGGACCAGCGCGTCATCGACGGCGGCGCGCCCTGAGGCGCACGGGTCACAGCTCGTTCAGGACGCGGGTGAGGTAGCGCGCCGTCTCGTCGGGGCGCTCGGCGGTGATGCACAGGTTGTTCATCGCGCGCATGTAGGTGTCGACGTCGGTCGGCTTGTCGAGGTAGAGCGCGCTGGTGAGCTGCTCCAGGTAGACGACGTCGGACAGGCCGGGCTCGGCGAAGCGCAGGATCGTGAACGGGCCGCCGGCGGCGGCGTGCCCTCCCGCGCCGAACGGCACGATCTGGAGGGTGACGTTGGGCAGTTCCGACACCTCGATCAGATGCCGGATCTGGTCGCGCATCACCTCGCGGCCGCCGAGCGGACGGCGCACGACCGCCTCGTCCAGCACGGCCCACAGCGTCGGCGCGTCCGGGGAGGTGAACCGCTCCTGCCGGGTGGTGCGGATCTGGACGCGGCGCTCGACCTCCTCGTCACTGGCGTCGGAGTATCCGAGCCGGATGACGGCGCGCGAGTAGTCCTCGGTCTGCAGGAGCCCGGGGACGAACTGCAACTCGTAGGTGCGCAGCAGGGAGGCGGCCTCCTCCAGCCCCAGATACACCTCGAACCAGCTCGGGAGGATGTCGCCGTACCGGTGCCACCAGCCGGGGGTGTTGGCCTCCTTGGCGAGCGCCAGCAGCGGGGCGCGCTCAGCGGGGTCGGAGACCCCGTAGAGGGTGAGCAGATCGGCGACGTCGCGCTCCTTGAAGCCGACCCTGCCCAGTTCCATTCGGCTGATCTTGGAGTGCGAACCGCGGATCTCGTAGCCCGCCTGCTCGGTGGAGATGCCGCGCGACTCGCGCAGCCGCCGCAACTGCGCGCCGAGGAGAATGCGCAGGACAGTGGGCCCGCCGCGGCGCGGATAATCGATCAGCCGTCCGGCCGGATCACCTTCGGCCGGAGGTGTTGGGGCAGCTGAATCCTGGGACAAGGGGTCACCAGCCAGTCGACGGGTCTGCTCGCGGGCGGAACGGCACCGCACTATGTTAGAGGATGCTCGGACGTTTTTGGGAAGTAGGAATACCGCCTTGCGGTCCGGGTGCGCCCGAA
Source organism: Actinomadura sp. NPDC000929 (assembly GCF_040492065.1). Classification (NCBI taxonomy): domain Bacteria; kingdom Bacillati; phylum Actinomycetota; class Actinomycetes; order Streptosporangiales; family Thermomonosporaceae; genus Actinomadura; species Actinomadura sp. NPDC000929. The sequence continues at coordinate 13,099 of NZ_JBEUPA010000030.1, forward strand.
CGGCGGTTGACGTGCGCGAAGCCGCAGCGGAGTCCCCGTGACCAGTGCTGTCGGTGGCGATGCGGCTGCGGAACGTTGCAGAGCCGTTGCATCGGAGTCGCCCCCGAGGTCATTTTCCCGGCACTGGGGCCGGCGGCGGAGCATGAATTGCGGATGGCTCTCCCGCAAAGGGGGCGTCCAATCCTGACAGGCTATTTCGCGGGCTGTCGTCGTCCTCGTGAATGTCCCCTGACCACTTATTTGGCCAACATTCCCCGGAGTATGTTCCGCGAGCCGGCCGGACGAGTGATGAAGCTCTCGTCCCGCGCGGGCGCGATTCCGGGCGCCCGCGGCGTTCACCCTTCAGAGCGGCGGTCGCGGCCGCCGTTCGACAGGCGAGTACGTCCCACGCAACTGGGAGGACCCATGAATGTGACCCGTGAACGACCGGAGATCCGGTTCCTGACCTCGGGCGACGTCTCGGCCCACGAGCGCGCGGCGGCCGAGCGCGCCGTCCGGGAGGCGCTGACCGGCATCGGCGGCGTCACGTCCGTCCAGGTCACGCTGAGCGTGGTGGCCGACCGGTCGCTGCCGCGCCCCGCCCTGGCCCAGGCCGTCGTCGAGCTCGACGGCCGGCGCGTGCGCGCGCAGGCCGCCGCGCCCCGCATCGACGAGGCCGTCGACATGCTCCGCGAGCGACTGGCGATCCGGGCGAGTTCCCTGCGGACCGGCTGAGACCTTCCTCCGCGCGAGTTCCCAGAAACGAGCGGCGGCGCCCCGCACGGGGACGCCGCCGTCGATGGCTTCGGGGCCCTCAGGCGTCGCGCCTGGCGAGGACGAGGGCGGCCAGGCCGAGCGGTACGAGCGCGTACGCGAGCAGCAGGCCGGTCGCCGCGCCGGGGGACAGCAGATCGCCGTAGACGGAGTTGTCCGCGCTGAGCCCCGCCATCTGGGCGGGCAGGCCGCCGGGCATGACCGAGCCGACGCGCTCGCTCCACGGCTGAGGCAGGTGGAAGACCAGCAGCGGCAGGACGTGCCACAGGAACACCACCGACACGAGCGTCCCCGCCGTGGACCGCAGGAGCACGCCGAGCGACAGCCCGAGCAGCGCGAACACGGGCACCGCCGTCCCCTCGATGAGGAAGCCGGGCAGGTCGTGGGCGACGGAGGCGTGCTGGTCCGGGAACGGGCGGTCGCCGATGACCAGCCGGGTGCCGAGGAACGAGCCGACCGTCGCGGCCTCCCCGGCGACCAGGGCGACCGTCCCGACCACCGCCGCCTTGGCCGCCGGCAGCGCGCGGCGCCGCGGCAGCACGGTGAGGGTCGTGCGGATCATCCCCGTGCGGTACTCGGACGTGACGGACAGCGCGCCGAGCACCGCCAGGCACAGCGACGCCGCCCACACACTGAGCTCCTGCAGCGGGCGCAGCAGGAGGTCGTCGCGGCGGTCGGCGGCGAGGCCGTCCCAGACGTGCGCCATCTGCACCGCGAGAAGCACGGTGAACCCGGTGAAGGCCGCCGTCGCGGCCAGCACCCAGTAGGTCGAGCGGATCGAGCGCAGCTTGCGCCATTCGGCGGCGACCGCGTGGGCGATCACGCGTCCCTCCGCGTGAACGAGAGGGCGCCGGCCGCGAGCGCGGCCACCGTGTACGCGACCAGCAGCGCGATCGCGGCGGCCGGCGCCAGCACGCCGTGGTCGGTCGACGAGCCGGGCGCACCCGCGATCTGGTTGGACAGGCTTCCGGGAAGCGCCGACCAGATCCGCTCGTCCCACGGCGACGGCAGCAACTGGGCCAGGGCGGGCGCCACGAACAGCACGGCCATGCCCGCGGTGATCGTCGCGGCGGTGGAGCGGAGGACGGCTCCCAGCCCGAAGGCGATCAGCGTGATCGCGGCGGTCGTCAGGCCGAGCCACAGCAGATGGACCGCGACGTCCGGCACCGGCCCCTGGAACGTGGCCACGGGACGATCGCCCACGATCGCGTTCCCGGCGGTGGTTCCGGCGGCGAGCGCCGCCAGTGACGCGGTGAGCACCGTCCCCGCCGCCACCGCGCCCTTGGCCGCGTACAAGGCCAGGCGGTTCGGCAGGACGGCGAGCGTCGTCCGGACCATGCCATGCGCGTACTCCGACGTGAGCGTCAGCGCCCCCAGCACCACCGCGCACACCGGTAGCGCCACGACCAAGGGCTGCTCCGCCGGGGCCGCCCTCGCCCTCGCCTTCTTCGCGGCCGGCAGGCCGTCCCAGTAGCGGGTCACGTACCAGGACCACAGAACACAGAGCAGCATGAACGCCGCGATCGTTCCGAGGACGGCGAAGGTCGAGCGGATGGTCCGGAGCTTGTACCACTCCGCGGCGAGCGCGTCGATCACGGCGCCACCGCCCCGAACTCGGTGCTCCCCGCCGTCAGCTCCATGTAGGCCTCCTCCAGAGAGGCGCTGTGCGGCGTCACCTCGTACAGCGGGATCCCGTGCGCCGCGGCCGTGTCGCCGATCGCGGCCACGTCCAGCCCGGTGACCGTGAGGGCCCCGCCCGGCACGGACTCGACCGAGCCCCCCGCCGCGGCGAGCACGCCGCTCAGCTCCGCCGGACGGGGCGAGCGGACCCGCACCCCGCGGCGGAACCGGTCCGCCAGCTCCCGCACCGACGTGTCCGCGATCAGGCGCCCGCGCCCGATGACGACCAGCCGGTCGGCCGTCAGCTCCATCTCGCTCATCAGATGGCTGGACACCAGGACCGTCCGGCCCTCGGCGGCCAGCGCCCGCATCAGCTCGCGGATCCAGCGCACGCCGTCGGGGTCCAGGCCGTTCACCGGCTCGTCGAACATCAGCACCCCCGGATCGCCCAGCAGCGCCGCGGCGATCCCGAGCCGCTGCCGCATCCCCAGCGAGAACCCGCCGACCCGCTTGCGCGCGACCCCGGCGAGCCCCACCTGCTCCAGGACCTCCGCCACCCGCCGCATCCCGATCCCGTTGCTGCGCGCCATCCAGCCGAGATGGTCGAACGCCCGGCGCCCGCCCTGCACCGCGCCCGCGTCCAGCAGCGCTCCCACCTCGCGCATCGGCCGCTTCAGCGCCGTGTACCGCTGCCCGCCGACCAGTGCTTCACCGGACGCCGGACGGTCCAGACCCAGCACGATCCGCATCGTCGTCGACTTGCCCGCCCCGTTCGGGCCGAGGAACCCCGTCACCGTCCCCGGCCTCACCGTGAACGACAGGCGGTCCACCGCGGTGGTGCCCCCGTAGCGCTTCGTCAGCTCGCGTATCTCGATCATGCCGTCGAGGGTCGTACGCGGCCGCCCCGCGCACATCGGAACGCGGGCGGGAACCGCGCGTGCGACCGTGCTCCGAGAACGTCCCGCCGCCTCCACCCCAGGTATGACGGACACCGGACCGAGGCGCGGGCGTCGCCCGTGCCGCTACCTTTCGTGACGTGGACGAATCCGAGCTGCGCTCCCCGCTCCCGCGGCTCAGCCGGCGCGGCCTCATCGGCCTCGACGCCGGGGCCGCGCTCCTCTACGCCCTCGTGCTCCTCGCGCTCCCGGCGGGCACCGGCGCCCCGCCGCTCCTCCTCGTCCCGCTCGTCGCCGCGGCGGCCCTGCCCCTCGCGGTTCGGCGCCTGTGGCCCGTCCCGGTCTTCGCCGCCGTCCTGTCCGCCTCGACCGCCGCGCTGATCCTCGGCCTGCCCTGGGACACCTACGCCGCCGCGGGGTTCGCCCTCTACCAGGTCGCGCTCACCCGGCGGCGACGCCGCTGGGTCCCCACGCTGCTCATCGGCGTCGTCAGCGCCGTGTTCATCTTCGCCGGAGCCGTCGCCGGTCCCGTCGGAGCGCAGGCCGAGATCCTCGGAAGGGTTCTGCTCGGCGCCTCCGTTCTGGGCGCGTCCTGGACGCTCGGCCGGCTCGTCCGCGAACGCCGCGCCCACGCCGCGCACGCCGCCCGCCGCCTCGCCGACGAGGCCGTCTCCGGCGAGCGGCTCCGCATCGCCCGCGAGCTCCACGACGTCGTCGCGCACAGCATGAGCCTCATCGCCGTGAAGGCCGGCGTCGCCGTCCACGTCGCCGAGGCCCGTCCCGAGGAGGCCCTCGACGCCCTCCGGGTCATCGAGACCACCAGCCGCGGCACGCTCGCCGAGATGCGCCAGCTCCTCGGCGTCCTGCGGACCGGCGCCGCCGACGCTGACCTCGCCCCGTCCCCGGGCCTCGCCGACCTGCCCGGCCTCGCCGAACGCGCCGCCATGGCCGGCGTCCACGTCGACCTGGACGTCGACGCCGGGGAGCTCCCCGACGGCGTCGCCCTCTCCGCCTACCGCATCGTCCAGGAGGCGGTCACCAACGTCGTCAAGCACGCGGCTCCCGCGCGCTGCCGCGTCCGCGTCCGCGCCGACGGGCTCCGCATGCGCATCGACGTCACCGACGACGGGCCCGGCTTCCGCGTCCTGCCGGGCGGCGGCGGGCACGGGCTCATCGGCATGCGCGAACGCGTCATGATGTACGGCGGCGACTTCACCGCCGGCCCGCGTCCCGAAGGCGGCTTCGCCGTGTCCGCCGCCTTCCCGTACGACTCCTAGGAACCCCGTTGGATCTGAGCGTCCTCGTCGCCGACGACCAGGCCCTGCTGCGCGGCAGCTTCCGCGTCCTGATCGACACCGCGCCCGGCCTGCGCACCGTCGGTGAGGCCGGCACCGGGGCCGAGGCCGTCGAGCTGGCCGCCCGGGAACGCCCGGACGTCGTCCTCATGGACGTCCGCATGCCCGAGATGGACGGCATCGAGGCCACCCAGCGCATCTGCGCGGACATCCCCGGCGTCCGCGTGCTGATCCTCACGACGTTCGACCTGGACACCTACGTGTACTCGGCGCTGCGGGCCGGGGCGAGCGGCTTCCTGCTGAAGGACACCCCGCCCGCCGACCTGCTGTCGGCGATCCGCGTCGTCGCGTCCGGCGAGTCGCTGCTGGCCCCGTCGGTGACCCGGCGGCTGATCGCCGAGTTCGTCCGCCGCCCCGGCCCGGCGCAGCCCCCGCCCGCCGCGCTGGACACCCTCACCGAGCGCGAGCGCGAGGTCCTCGCCCTCATCGCCCGAGGGCTGTCCAACACCGAACTCGCCGAGCACCTCCACCTGAGCCCCGCCACCGTGAAGACCCACATCGGACACCTGCTCGCCAAACTCCACGCCCGCGACCGGGCCCAGCTGGTCATCACCGCCTACGAAACCGGCCTCATCCGCCCCCGCTGACATCTGCCCGGACCAGGCCGGGCCCCGGTGCCGGCGTGGTGGTCACAGGAGTGCCGGGGCGAGGCGTTCGTACTGGTCGGCGGCCGAGGCCAGGTCGGGGGCGAACACCGTGACGCAGACATGGTCGGCTCCCGCGTCGAGGTGCTCCTGGATCCGCTTGGCCACGGCCGTCTCGTCGCCCCAGTTGAAGCACGCGTCGATGACCTCGTCGGACCCGCCGCCGGAGACCGCGCCGTCGTCGTAGCCGAGCGTCTTGAGCGAGCGGATATAGGGGGAGCCAGGGAGTTCCAGCATCCCGGTCCTTCTTGCGAGTGCGCGCGCCTTCACCGGATCCGCCTCAAGGATGGCGGTCTGCATGACGACGAGCAGCTTGCCCTCGCCGAGCCTTTCCCGGGCCTGCCTGGTGTGCTCGACGGGCATCGCGGCGGGGAGCGCTCCGTCCGCACGATCCCGGGCCAGCTCCTGCATCTTCGGGCCCAGGGCCGCGAGCAGCCGCGGAAAAGGCTTCTCGGGCACCGGGGCCGCCTCGACGGCCGCGTCCATGCCGTCGAGATACTCGCGCATTCGGTTCAGCGGACTGGACCACTTCTGCCCGCTCCGCTCCACGATCGCCCCCATGCTGACGCCCACACCCAGCGCGAGGCGCCCGGGGTAGGCGTCGGCCAGGACCGACGCGGCCCCCTGCATGGCGGCGGGATGCCGCGCCCACAGGTTCGCGATCGCCGAGCCGGCGACGATCCGCTCCGTCGCGGCGAGCATCACGCCCAGTTGCGTGAACACCTCCCGGCCGCCGATGCCCTCGTTCACCCATACCGCTCCGTAGCCCGCGCGCTCCACGCGCTGCGCCGCACGCCGCCACTCGTCGGCCGGCGCGATGGGCGTCACGAGCCCGACGCCGATCCTGCCGAGCCCGGCCCGCGCCGCGTCCACCGCCGTCATCGGTCCTCCTATAATCGGAACGAGCAACCCGCTTAGGACGTTACCGGAACGTCCGCCCCGTTTGTCAACCGACCAAGGAGGCGCCCGGTGAGCGGACGGCCCCAGCGCGCCGACGCGCGCCGGAACCGCGAACGCATCCTCGAAGCCGCCTTCGAGGCCTTCGCCGCGGACGGCCGCCTCGTCCCGCTCGACGACATCGCGCGCCGGGCGGGGGTCGGGGCCGGGACCGTGTACCGGCACTTCCCGACCAAGGAGGCCCTGTTCCAGGCGGTCGTCACGGACCGCATCGAGCGGATCGTGGACGAGGCGCAGGCCCTCGTCCGAGCGGAGGAGCCGGGGGAGGCCTTCTACGGCTTCCTCATGTGGGTCGTGGAGCGCGCGATGTTCAACCACGCCCTGTGCGACGCTCTGGCCGCGGACCTGCGAACGCTCGACGCCCGCGGCCTGGAGGAGCAGTTCGGCTCGGCGCTGGAGGAGCTTCTGCGGCGGGCGCAGTCCGCCGGCGAGGTCCGTCCGGACGTCGACGTCGACGACGTCCGCACCCTCATGGTCGGGGCCATGCTGATGGAACGCCGGCGGCGCCCCGAGGGCAGTCCCGGCCGCATGACGGCGCTGGCGTGCGACGCGCTCCGGCCCGTAACGAAAGGCGACGAAACGGCGTCCCCGGAGCGTAACGAAAGGCGGTGCGAGGTGTGCGGGAAGCCCCTCACCTCGGCGCCCACGGGCCGCCCCGCCCGCTTCTGCGGCACCGCCTGCCGCCAGAAGGCGCACCGCCGCCGGAAAACCGCTTGAGCCGCGGCGCGCCCCCGCGCCACGCTGGCCAGATCATGCCCGCACGCGAGATCCGCGCCCGCCACGACCGCGACTCGATCACCGTCTACCAGGCGTACTCACCGGAGATCGGCGTCCCGGCCGCCGAGCACGGCACGTTCGTCCCGCCGTTCTCCCGGAACCGCATGACCTGGATCAAACCGTCGTTCCTGTGGCTCATGGCCCGTAGCGACTGGGCGCGCAAACCCGGTCAGGAGACGATCCTCGCCGTCCGGATCAGCCGGGCCGGCTGGGAGGAGGCACTGGGGCTGGCCGTCCCGACCGATCCCGACCGCCGCGTCTTCCGGAGCTCCGAGGAATGGCGCCGCCGGTTCGCGGAGGCGGTCGTGCACGTCCAATGGGACCCCGAACGCTCCCTCGACGGCCGGAAACTCGAAGCGCGCAGCATCCAGATAGGCCTCAGCCGCCACATCGTCGACCGCTACGTCGACGATTGGATCCTCGGCATCGAAGACCTCACCCCGCTGGTCCGCAAGATCCACGGACTTCGCAAGGCCGGGCGCACCCCTCAGGCCAGAGCCCTGCTCCCCAAGGAACGCCCGTATGCCCTGACACCCGCCCTGGCGGCCCGCCTTGGGGCCTCCCAGTAGCCGATAGTGCTCCGCGCGTACCGTCAATTGGCAGAGGTGTCGGGGCAGGCGCTGCGCCTCATCGCGTGCGATAGGCATCCAGACGGTCGGCCAGTTCGCGCGGTCGGCTCAGAGCGACGAGGTGCCCTCCGGGCATCTCGTCCACGCTGATCCCGAGCCGATCAGCGACCACTCGCCGCTGGAACTCCAGCGGGAAGAGTCGGTCGTCGCGTGATTGCAGGAACACGGTCGGAGTGCTGGGCCACTTGTTTAGCGGCCACGGCTCCGCGAACGGGGTGGACGACTGCACGGTCTCCTGCGACAGCGCCACGGCCTTCACGTCGTCCGGCACGTCGTGGAAGAAGCACTCCTCGACGTCGAACTCCGCGGACGGTGTCCGTCCCTCCCGGACCGCCTGGTCGGACATCGCCTTCGCCTGCCCGGTGTTCCCCCACCAATCACCGCCCGTCTCGCCTGGCGACGGGACCATGGCGTTGAGCAGAACCAGAAGGTCGACGGGCACCCGCTCGCAGACGAGCGGCGCTGTGAACCCGCCCATCGACTGCGCCACCAGGATGACGTCCGTCCGATCCCCGATCGCCTCGACGACCGTGTCGGCGTACTCCGAGAGCCCCGCGGCGTCGTCCCCGGCCGGAAGCTCGACGGCTACGGCATCGTGCCCCCGAGCGCGCAGCTCCGGCACCAGCCGATGCCAGAACCAGGCCTGCCCGCCCGCGCCCGGGATGAGTGTGTACGTCGCCATGTTCATCGACCTCCGTAGTGCGGCGGCAGCGACACTAGCGAGCCGCACGGACATTCCCCTTCCCCCTCAAGCCCCGATCAAGGTCGGGGCGCCTGAATGCGAGAACCATCCCGGCGCGTCGCTCGCTTCGAACGTGTGTTCGTATTAGCTTGTCGTCCCGTGCTGATCGATGAACCGGTCTCGGCTGAGACCACGCCCACGGGCCGCCCCTCCCACATCACCGGCCCCCGAGGCCGCTACCACGTGCGCCGCGTCCTGGAGGAATGGCAGGCCCCGGGCCAGGCGAGGTTCTACCGCCTCCAGGTCGCGACACCCGACGGCCCCGCCATCGCCGAGGTCATCGCCCCGCACAGCCCGGGCCCCTGGACCCTCCACCAGGTATGGCCCTGACCCGTCACCCTTGCTCCCAATCAAGCCAACCCACCCGCACGCGGACGCCGTCCCCAAGCCGAGCACCCAACACCCCACCCAGCCGCACCTCCACCCGTCGGCCGAGGCTCCCTCAAGCCACCAGATGGGCTCTGACATCACAGGCCCGATACACGTCGCCTTCGCCATGGCACGGCGTCCGACCAGGCCGGTCCCGCTTGTGCGCAGGCGCCATCTCTGGCGTCGGCGTCCAGCGACACCCGTAAGTCGCGCTGTCCACTGGGGGCAGGTAGTTCCTCTAACCGTCGGGTGTGGTCGTGACGCTGCCGGGCTCGGTACCCGTTGTTCACCACGGTTCGGCCCTCCGGACAGGCCGTGGCCATCGGTGCGCGGATGCCGTATCCGGGGGCGGCGTCCAGCGACGCCCGTCCGCCGTGCTTCCTGCCCGGCGGTCGGGGTCCCCTTTCAGGGCGTCTCGCGGCACGACGCTGCCGACCTCAGCGATCCCGCTCCAGTCGGCCTGCAGCCTGTCCGCCCTCGGGTCGGGGCTTCGGACGGCCGGACGGCGATGACGTCCGGGCCACGGACGGGCATGGTGCCGACCGCCATGGCGGCGGGTGTGCCTGTGCCGGTCCCGCGCTGCCGTGATCGACAGATCTTCATCGACCTTCTTGTGCGAACCGGGCCTTGGCGGGGCGCACGCGGGAGGCGAAGATCGGCGCCATGGATCTGCTGGAGACTCTGGTCGGCAAGGGGCTGCGCCGTGAGCCGCTGTCCCGGGCCGAGGCGCTCGCGGTGCTGGAAACCTCCGATGACGAGTTGCTCGACGTGGTGGCCGCTGCCGGCAAGGTGCGCCGGCACTGGTTCGGGCGGCGGGTCAAGTTGAACTACCTGGTCAACCTGAAGTCGGGGCTCTGTCCTGAGGACTGCTCCTACTGCTCGCAGCGGCTGGGGTCCAAGGCGGGGGTCCTGACCTACACCTGGCTGAAGCCCGAAGAGGCGGCCGCGGCTGCGGAAGCGGGCGTCGCCGGCGGCGCCAAGCGCGTGTGCCTGGTGGCCAGCGGGCGCGGTCCGACCGACCGGGACGTGGAGAGGGTCGCCGGCATCATCTCGGCGATCAAGGAGCGCGACGAGGACGTGGAGATCTGCGCCTGTCTCGGCCTGCTGTCCGGCGCGCAGGCGGGGCGGCTCCACGAGGCCGGCGTTCATGCCTACAGCCACAACCTGAACACCGCCGAAGCCGCGTACGCGGACATCTGCACCACGCACGAGTTCAGCGACCGGGTCGACACCGTGCGGCAGACCAAGGAGGCAGGCCTGTCAGCCTGCTCGGGGCTGATCGCCGGCATGGGGGAGAGCGACGCGGACCTGGTGGACGTGGTGTTCGCCCTGCGCGACCTGGACGTGGACTCGGTCCCGGTGAACTTCCTGATCCCGTTCGAGGGGACGCCGATGGCCGAGAAGTGGGCCCTCACCCCGCAGCGGTGCCTGCGCATCCTGGCGATGGTGCGTTTCGTCTGCCCGGACGTGGAGGTGCGACTCGCCGGCGGCCGGGAGATCCATCTGCGGACGCTTCAGCCCCTCGCCCTGCACGTGGTCAACTCGATCTTCCTGGGCGACTACCTGACCAGCGAGGGCCAGGCCGGCAAGGCCGACCTCGACATGATCGCCGACGCGGGCTTCGAGGTCGAGGACACGGCCACCACCACACTGCCCGAACACCGAAGGCGCTCGAAGACCTCCGCATCCGATGACGAACCCGAACGCGAACACGCTCATGGCGGCGCCGTCCGTCCTCCACGCCCCTCCCCGCCTGCCCGAGCCGATCTGGTAACGGTGCGCCGCCGCGGAGCCGGCACCACTCTGCCCCCCAACGCCTGACCCTGTGCCGCCCCTTGGGGGCCAGCGCCGCGCCAGCCAGCCCGCACCCGATATCGACCTCCGTGTCGAACACCACGGCCGACCTCGACTCCCGGCCGTCCAACACTCCTAGGAGTGCAGCGTCGCCAGCCGCGCGGCGCACCTCAGCCGCCGCCCCTCCACCTCCTGCCGCGCGCCCCACCCACAACAACTGCAACTGGCGCCGACCACGCAAAACACGCGAGGCGGTCTAGTGACGAACTGCCTGATGAGGACCTGAACAAACCAGCCCCACACAGCCCAACCACCCGGCTCCCTGCGACCACGCCATCCCCCACCCAGCCAAAGGAACCACCAGCACCACCAGTCGAGCGGGCGCGGGCGGCGCTGGCTGGGGGAGGCGCGGGTGGCGCCAGCTGGGGGGCCGCGGGCGGTGTCGGTCGAGCGGGCGCGGGCGGGGGCGGTGCTGGCTGGGGAGGCGCGGGTGGCGCTCGCTGGGGAGGCCATGGGCGGTGCCCGTCGAGGTAGCCACTGGGGCGCGGGTCGGGGGTGCGGCGGGCGGCGTCTGTTGAGGGGGGCGAGTGCGTCGCTGGCCTGGTCGATGCGGTCGACCGGGTGGCGAACTTGATTGCCTGGGGCGGTGGGTTCGCGAGCCCCGGCGCGCGCTGAACCCACCGATTTCACACCAGTACTGCTGGTCCCCGAGGCTCGGCTGCTCGGCGCAGGCTTCTTGCCTTCGACCGGGTCGCCGCTCTGCGGTCCGTCCGTTCCTTGTGGCGTGGCGCCTCAGGCTACGAGGGGGTGTGTCTTCGTCTGGCGAGGGAGGCTCTCAGCGCCGTGAACCGTGCTTGGCGCCGACACGCCCGCGTCGGGAGCGGCGCCCCGGGGCATGACCCGGGCACGCCGTCTCGGCGGGCGCCCGGTACAAGGACGGAACACGGCGCACCGGGTTTGGAGGTGCCCTGGGTGTAGCTGATTGCTCGGAGGTCAGTGGGGGAGGCGAAGGACGAGGCGCTTGGAGAAGCCACCTCGGTCCGCCGCTTTGGCGGCGCGTCGCTCCTCCAGTTCCTCGGGGGAGAGGCCGTGGAGGGCGGCGAGGGCGTGAAGCACCTCCAGAAGGTCGGCGAGCTCCGCGGGGTCGTTGGACGCGATGTATTCGCCGGCCTCCTCGTAGAGCTTGTTGCGCAGCAACGCCCCTTGTTCCCCCGGGGCCGCGGTCCGTGTTTCCGGGGAACCGCCCGCGTCCCGGATGATCTCGGGGATCCGGTCGCGGACGAGCTTCTCGGATCGGCGCCCGTCCCCGGTCTGGTGCACGGTCCCGCCGTGGCGCCGATCCAGGGACTGGACCCACTTGAGGGCGACCGCCGCCGTCTGGATGAGTTCGTTGCGGAGACTTCGCGGATCGGACTCGGCCAGCGCCTCGTAGAACTCCTCGGTGAGGATGTGACGCCACGTCAGTTCGCCACGCGACCATGCCGCGGCGCATTCCTGCTTCGCCTCCTCGGCGGGTGCGATGAAGCCCGGGCCGGTTCCGTCAGGGAACTCCTGGACGCCCCACTTCCGGTCTTGGGCTTCCCGTTCTGCCGCCACGTCCGCCAGCGCCCTCGCGAGCGATCCCGGTGCCTGCTCGGTCTCCATGCCCGACGACGTTAGCCACTCGGATGGCCCGCCATGGCGTGGTCCGGTTCGCAGCTGAGCAGTTCATGGAGGATGGGCGGGAGCTCGTCCCACAGCCATTCGTTCAGCGTGCCCGGAAAGTCCGCGGGCGGGCGTACGGCCAGGCGGTGCGGCGTCACCTCGGTGATGCGTACGGCGAGAGGGCCGTCGTCCCACATGGACTCGCGGTTGCCCCAGAAACCGGAGAAATCGGCGCTCGTCAGCAGCAACTCCGCAGGCAGGGCATGCTCTCCCGGATGCCTGCCGAGTGGCAGCAGCCGTTGGGCGGTGGTGCGCAGGACGTTCAGCGCGGCCAGGTCGTGCGGGCAGGCGACGCCGGTGATCTGCAGTTCGGGCAGGCCGAACCGGCACAGCCCCCGGGTCGTGAGGTAGACGCAGGAGCAGCCGTCGATGTCGTCCTCGTCGGCGGTGCAGAGGCCGGAGTTCCGGTAGGGCGGCAGGGCGGCGCCGAGCCAGTCGTCGGCGAGGGTGAACTCGTCGAATCTTCCGAAGGGCACGACGGGCAGGACCTGGCTCGACAGTGGGTCCACCAGGACGCCGCAGACCGATTCGGCGACCGCCTTCGCCGCGGCCCGGGCGAGGTGAGGCCCTAACGGCAGGTCACCGGCCGGCAGGACGGACGTGACGGCGATGTGGTGCGTCGCCTGGCGGAGCCTTTCGGTGTCGTCGGCGTCCGCGCCGGTGATGCCGGAAAGGTCCCAGGGGGAGCTCGTGGCGGGGTGGCACGTGAGCGCGAGTCGGGGAGAGCCGAGCCTTTCCGAGATCGCCGCCGCGAAGGAGCCGGAGAACCTCCGGAGGATCGCCGCCGCCAGGTCGTCGGGGTTCCTGTCGGTCGCGACGACGAAATCGGCGGTCGTCTCTTCGGGGACCGTGATGGTGACGCGCATTGCAGCCTCCTCGTGGCAGGTGGACCGGCGTGCGAGGTCCAGCATCGGGGAGGCCGCCGGGCGGGCCGAGGCGAACGGGATTCTGTGGATAAAGGCAGCCGGGCTTCTGCGTGGAAGGCTGGGGGGATGGACGCGATACGTCGGCTCGGAGTCGGGCTCGCCGCGCTGGGGCGGCCGGCCTACATCAACGTGGGAAGCGCCGGGGAACTGCCGCCCGGACGGAGCGTGGAGGCGATGCGAAAGGCGACCTGGAGTGTCCTGGACGCTGCGTACGCGGCAGGCGTTCGGTGGGTGGACACTGCGCGCTCCTACGGCCGGGCAGAGGAGTTCCTTGGCGGCTGGCTAGAGGCACGTGCTCCCGAAGGGGTCCGTGTGTCGAGCAAGTGGGGCTACGCCTACGTGGGCGAGTGGAAGACCGACGCGAAGGTGCATGAGGTCAAGGAGCACAGCCTTGGCCGTTTCCAGACTCAGTACGAAGAGACGCGAAGACTTCTGGGCGGGCACCTGGCCGTTTATCAGGTGCATTCACTCACCGAGGAGAGTCCGCTGTTCCAGGACGTCCCCCTCCAGGAGGCTCTGGCCCAGTTGGCCGGTGAGGGGGTCCGCGTCGGGTTCTCGACGTCTGGACCACGGCAGGCGGACACGATCAGACGTGCCATGGGGTTGGAGGCGGCCGGTCAGAGGCTGTTCAGCACGGTCCAGTCGACGTGGAACATCCTGGAGACCTCCGCTGAGGACGCGCTGCGCGAGGCCCACGAAAACGGACTGCATGTGCTGCTGAAGGAAGTGCTGGCCAACGGCAGGCTCGCTGTGCAGCCGCCCGTGGAGGTGCAAGACGTCGCGTCCAAGCACCATGCGGGGCCGGACGCCGTGGCTCTGGCGACGGCGCTCAGCAAGCCTTGGGCTGGGACCGTCCTCATCGGCGCCGTGAGCCCGACCCAGTTGCAGGCGAACCTCGCGGCGACAGAGGTGCTCCTCGACGAGGGCGAGCTGGAGGAGTTGGCTGGGCTGAACGTCCCGGCGGAACGCTACTGGGCCGAACGGAGCGCGCTTTCCTGGGTGTGAGCGGTCGGACGAACCCCCGTGCCATGGCACGATTTGAGCACCCTCACCATGATCGGATCGCCGTGTCCCCGCAGCCCGAACCGCCCCAGATGATCGGCCCCTACCGCGTCGTCTCGCGGCTCGGTTCCGGTGGAATGGGCGAGGTGTTCCTCGGGGCGTCGCCCAGCAGGCGGCTGGTCGCCGTGAAGGTCATCCGGCCGGAACTGCTGGACGACCCCAAGTGGAGGGAACGGTTCCGCCGCGAGGTCACCTCGGCCCGCTCCGTGAGCGGTTTCTACACGGCGCCCGTCGTCGACGCCGATCCGGACGCGCCACAGCCGTGGCTGGCGACGCAGTACATCCGCGGTGTGAGCCTCTCCGCAGTCGTCCGGGAGAAGGGGCCGCTCCAGGAGCAGACGGCCTGCCGCCTGGGGGCCGGACTGGCGGAGGCGTTGATCGCGATCCATGGGGCGGGGATCGTTCACCGCGACCTGAAGCCGTCCAACGTCCTGCTCGCCTCTGATGGTCCTCGAGTCATCGACTTCGGAATCGCCCGGCTCTTGGACGCTCTTCCGCTGTCGCGTACGGAGATTCTGGGGACGCCCGCGTACATGTCACCGGAGCAGGCTCTCGGCGACCCCGTCCATCCGGAAAGCGACGTGTTCTCCCTGGGGTCGACGCTCGTCTACGCGGCGACCGGTGCGGCACCCTTCGGTGACGGGCGCAAGGTTCGAGGACGCATCGTCTACGGCGAGCCCGACCTCGCCCTCCTGCCGGCTCCCATGCTGGGGCTCGTCACGCGCTGTCTGTCGAAGGACCCAGGGGAACGTCCGACACCCGAGCAGATCCTCGTCGCCTTGAGCACGTTGCTGGACGCGCACTACGGCGAGGAGTGGCCACCACTGGACGTCGAGCAATTGATCGACGTCCGGGAACGGACGCTGGTGGAATTGACAGCGGACCAGCCCACCTTGCGTGAGCCGCGCCCTGAGGACGTGCACGGGCCGACATGACCTGCCGGCCATGGCGGCGGGGCTGAGATTCTTCTCACTTTCCCCGTCTGCACCGGCGCGGCGCCGGACGGCCGCCGTGGCATCCTCTCCCGGCGCGCGAGATCATGAGAACGCCTCACCGGCCGACCGGCCGGGACGACCGGTGGGGAGGGCGAATTCTGGTCGATCGCTGCTGACCGTCCAGCTTTCTGCCCAGGCCACTCGGACGAGGCGTTTCAGGCCAAATCGTCCCGTTTCGCTATGCGGGCGGGACGGTCGGGTCGCCGCGACCGCGAGTGCCGGTGGAGCGGGCATGGCGAGTCGCTGAACAGCTCGCGCGCCCGTGCGACCGGCCGGTCCGCCGTCAACGGGGACGGCCCGGATCAGCCCCTGTGATCACGTGGATACGATGAAACCGGAACGTCTACGCAGGTGTGGACGCAGTTGGGAGTGAGCGAGTATGTCGGATTTCGAGCTCGACCACGCGGGCGGCCGCATGCCTCTGGAGGTCAGCGAGGCGACCGAGGGTCCGTCGGGGCTGGTCGTCGGCAGTCTCCTCAAGGAGACGGGCCATGTCACGCTCGATCCGGGCTTCACCAACACGGCGTCCACCACGTCGGCCATCACCTACATCGACGGTGAGGCGGGGATCCTGCGCTACCGGGGCTACCCCATCGAGGAGCTGGCGGAGAAATCGTCCTTCCTCGAAGTGGCCTACCTGCTGATCTACGGCGAGCTGCCGACGGCCGACCAGCTGAGCGCGTTCACCGACAGCGTCCGCCACCACACGCTGCTGGACGAGAAGTTCCGCGCCTTCTTCTCCGCCTTCCCACGCCGCGCGCACCCGATGGCCGTACTGTCGTCCGCGGTCAGCGCCCTGTCGACGTTCTACCAGGACAGCCTCGACCCGTTCGACCCGGAGCAGGTCGACCGGTCGAGCATCCGGCTCATCGCGAAGCTCCCGACCATCGCGGCCTACGCCTACAAGACGTCCAACGGCCAGCCGCTGCTCTACCCCGACAACTCGCTCGGGTACGTGGAGAACTTCCTGCGCATGATGTTCGGCCTGCCCACGCAGCCGTACGAGATCGACCCGGAGATCGCGCGCGTGCTGGACATGCTGTTCGTCCTGCACGCCGACCACGAACAGAACTGCTCCACCTCCACCGTGCGACTGGTGGGCTCCAGCCAGGCGAACCTGTTCTCTTCGGTGTCCGCGGGCGTCGACGCTCTGTTCGGCCCCCTGCACGGTGGCGCCAACCAGGCCGTCCTGGAGATGCTTGAGCGCATCCACGACAACGGCGACGACATCGACTCGTTCGTCGAGCGCGTCAAGAAGAAGGAGCCCGGCGTCAAGCTCATGGGCTTCGGGCACCGCGTCTACCGCAACTACGACCCGCGCGCCGCCGTCGTGAAGAAGGCAACGGGCAAGGTCCTGGACGCGCTCGGCAAGTCCGACCCGCTGCTGGACCTGGCCATGCGCCTCGAAGAGGTCGCCCTCAGCGACGACTACTTCATCGAGCGCAAGCTGTACCCGAACGTGGACTTCTACACCGGCGTCATCTACAAGGCGATGGGCTTCCCGACGAACGCCTTCACGGTGCTGTTCGCCCTGGGCCGGCTCCCCGGCTGGATCGCCCAGTGGCGCGAGATGATGAACGACCCCTCCACAAAGATCGGGCGCCCGCGCCAGGTTTACGTGGGGCCGGGCGAGCGCCACTTCGTGGAGCTTTCCGCTCGCTAGCGGCGGTTCCCGGGCGCGGTCCCGGGACGGCGGGAGTGCGCGTGCGACGGGCGGGGTCCCACCCCGCCCGCCGCTTGATCATCTTCGGGAGCGCGGCCGGGTTAGCCTGGGGGGCGACGACTCCCCAGCGGAAGGCGCTCCCCCATGCCCTCCATCGCCGAGAGCAGCCTTGTCAGCCTGGATTTCTGGTCGAAGCCGCAGGACCGACGCGACGAACTGTTCGCCTCCCTGCGGGCCACGGAAGGGCCGGTCTTCTGCCCCGTACCGGACGAACCGGGGTTCTACGCGATCGTCCGCTACGAGGAGGTCGCCGAAGCGAGCCGGAACCCCCAGGTGTTCAGCTCGCAGCCGACCGCGGTCAGCCTGGTCGACCCGCCCCCTCAGGTCGCCGCCTACACCGGCTCCATGATCAGCATCGACGATCCCCGGCACGCGCGGCTCCGCCGGATCGTCTCCCGCTCGTTCACGCCGCGCCTCGTCCAGCGGGTCACGGGGGACGTCGCCGTCCTGGCCCGCCACATCGTGGACGAGCTGACCGAGCGAGGCCCGTGCGACTTCGTCGAGCACGTCGCCATGCCGATGCCCCTGCGGATCATCTGCTCGATGATGGGCATCCCGGAATCCGCGTACGACGACGTCATCGAGGCCACGAACGTCATCACCGCCATCGGCGACCCCGACTACGTCGGCCCTGACGGAGCCGAAAGGACGGTCGTCCTCAGGGAGAAGTTCTCCCTCCTGCACGCACTCATGGCCGATCTCGGCCGCCTGCGCCGCGAGAACCCCGCCGACGACCTCGTCACCGCGCTGACTCATGCGAACGTCGACGGGGAGGCCCTCGACGACACCGACCTGGGCCGCTTCTTCTCGCTGCTGGTCGTCGCGGGGAACGAGACGACGCGCAACGCGCTGTCGCACGCCGTGTGCCTGCTCACCGACAACCCTGAGCAGCGGGACGTCCTGCTGGGGGACCTGGACGTCCGGCTTCCGGCCGCCGTCGAGGAGATCGTCCGCTACTCCACCCCGGTGACGTGGATGCGCCGGACGCTGACCCGCGACCACGAGCTGGGCGGCCACGTCTACCGCGCCGGAGACCGGGTGGTCCTCTACTACAACTCGGCGAACAGGGACGAGAGCGTCTTCAAGGATTCGCACGCGTTCGACGTCACGCGCTCGCCCAACCCGCACTTCGGTTTCGGCGCCCCCGGACCGCACTTCTGCCTCGGCGCGCACCTGGCCCGCCGCGAGATCACGGTGCTGCTCCGCGAGCTGTACACGCGACTGCCCACCTTGCACGCCACCGCGCCGCCCGTCCGTCAGCGGGCGAGCTTCATCAATGGGATCAAGTCCCTGCCCTGCGCGTTCTGAATCCCACCGAAAGGTCTCGGCCTGCCGCAGGCGTCGCCGTCCCTCCCATGACGCGGCACCGGTTATCCACAGAAGCGCGTTCTAGTCGTTCCGGCGACGCCCGTGCCTGAGGCTGAGTCGCGTTCACGTCAACGCGACAAGAAAGGCCCGGCCATGCCAGAGATGACGCGCGCCGATCACAGCGCCAACCAGCTCGCCACGCTTCTCGGTCTCGCCCGATGGCAGATGCGCCTCGGCCTGGAGCACGGGCTGCTCCCGGAACCCGACCTGGAGGGGGACCGGTGGTCCGCCGCCCTCGCCGAGGGAGCCCGCGGCCGGAGCGAGGAGATCGTCGCACGGTTCGGCGACGAGCCCCCCATCGGCTCGGCGAAGGCCGCCGCGCGGCTGGCGTCCCGGGTGGGCCTCGACGTCGAGCGAGGGGACGTCGAGGTTCTGGTAGCCCAAGGCGACCTCGACGTCATCAGCACCTTCCGCGGATTTCCCGTCTACCTGCTTCGCGATCTGGACCGGCTCGATCCCGACTCCGTGCGCCGCGTGGCCGCCACCAGGAAGGGCCCGCTGACCGACACCGTCGACGCCGGCGGAGCGGCGACCATCCTCGGCTGGCACCGCAGGACCTTCGACCGGATAGCGGTCGAACGGGGCCTCGAGACGGACAGGCTCGGCCGTTACGCACTCTCCGACGTCCGGGCGCTGAGCGCGGACGAGGATCTGACCCGCCAAGTGGAGGAGGAGCAACGGAACCTGGCCCTCGCTCGAACACGCCGGTCCGAGGCCCGAGCCGAAGACGTGATCCGCGCCTGGATCCTGCGGTGCTCTGCCTTCCTGGACGGCGACGCCGACCAGCCCCCGGACACGGCGCCCGTAGGACGAGCGTTGAGAAGCCTCACGACGATCAGGGCTGATATTGCGAAACAACGAGAACCCATGCCCTAGAACCCGCCGAGAGACTGCCCCGCAAGGGAGAGCGCCCGGACGGGCAGGACAAAGCGATGAGGACCCGGGAGCGCTGCTCGTGCGATCTTCAAGGGCACCTCTCCATCGTGGGACGCGCGAAATGGGCGTCGGTCTAACCGCGTCGGGAGGTTGAGCGGCGACGGGTCGGTGGCTTCTGGGTGTCCTTCTGCTGGGCCAGCACCTTCAGGAGGCGGTCACGGGCTTCCGTGCGGGACATCGCCGGAAGGCGGGAAGGGAAGTTGGACGCTACGGCGGGAGGCGCCTCGACCAGCCCCTCGTCGTCGATCACGGCCTGGTCGCCCGTCCAGTGACCGAGCAGGACCGCGAACACGGCGTCCGGATGGTGGGTGAGGAGTGCCATGATCCGCTCGGCCTCCTGGGCGCAGTCGGCCACCAGCAGGAGACGACGCCCCTCAGTGACGCCGCTCCTCTCGCGGATGGCGAGTTCGGTTTCCAGGTACGCGAGCGCCGCGTCGAGGTTCCCCGGGATGAACAGCCCCGCCGGGTCGTCGTCGAGCAGCTCATCCTCGGCCAGCCCGAAGAGAGTGATGGCGTCGGGCCGCGGGACGACGACCAGTGAGTTGTCACCGTGTACGTCGAGCGCGGTCAGCGCCAGTACCCGCGCGGTGGACGTCGCACCTGGCCCCGTGAGCCCAGCGGGCGGCGTGGCGAAGGGGTTGACCGCAGGACGGTAGGTGAATCGCACGGGCTGCGGGTCCTGGGCGCTAGGCGCGGGCACGGGGGCAAGGCCGGCGGTAGCGGCGGTGTAGATGCGATGCCGGAACGGATAGCACATCGCTGCTGCGGCGGGGAGAAGCAGGCTGAGAAGCAGTACCGGTTGCAGCGAGGAAGGACGTGAATCGACCTCGTCGGCCTGTTCGCGCGGTCGGACCGGAGCGGAGGCCACGGATGTGCGCTTGGGGGTGCTCTGAGAGGGGCTGGGAGACGGGGACGCGCTTCTCGGACGGGCCGGCGCCGCAGGACGAGGAACAACGTTCTCGCGCGGGTGCGGCGATGGCACCTTGTGCTCCTTCTTCGGCTTCCGGTCGTAGCGCTCGCCCCAGCGAGGCAGATCTCGGCCGTGGCCCGAACGTCTCCGAGACCTCTCGTACATCGCCACCCATGCCTCCTTGCACTTGTGCGCGGCGTACCGGTCGCCGACGGCGTGGCGACAGACGGGCGGGACGGGCCTGCGCGGTTCCGGCTCGGTTCCGGCGGCCGCGTCGGACGGACCCGCCGCACCGATACTGATGGCGCCGGCCATGGCGGTACATCCCAGGAACCCGCACGTGCAGCGGAGCCATTCGCCGAAGGCGACGGCAAGTTTGGGATGTGCCAGGAAACGGTTCATCTTCGCCCCGGGGGATCGCGTCGGTCACCGTGTGAATGCCGATCGTAGCCACTTTGGCTACGGAGCGTTGAACATTGCCCACAGTCGGCTTCTGTGATCGGACCGAGCCGTTGCCGCCGCGCGAGTGACTGATATGTATGGCAGATTCCGGATCATCCCGAAATGTCGCTTCGCTGCCCCTAGCCCCGCCCGCCGGCCCGCCAAGGCGCTGAATTCCCGTGAATTCAAAGGGATGCGCGAGGAGGGGGATCGGTGATAAGACAGCCCCGAGCAACAACACCGTGCATGATCAGTGCCTGCTCGAACCTCCTGAGGAGCCCCCCGAAGTGGCATGCT
The DNA here is from genome assembly GCF_040492065.1 of Actinomadura sp. NPDC000929. Classification (NCBI taxonomy): domain Bacteria; kingdom Bacillati; phylum Actinomycetota; class Actinomycetes; order Streptosporangiales; family Thermomonosporaceae; genus Actinomadura; species Actinomadura sp. NPDC000929. The sequence continues at coordinate 33,997 of NZ_JBEUPA010000030.1, forward strand.
CGGGTGACGACACGGTCCCAAAACTGTCACTCGCTGTCACTGAGACCAATGGCTGAACTCCTCCAGGTGGTCGCCACTCCCGACCCGGCCAGGAACGCAATGATCGCGCGTCCCGGACGAAGACGAAGTCGCGCGTATTCACCTTCACTCCAGGCCGGACCGGCCACATAGACAGGCGTCGCCGCGATCGACTTGCCGCCGCCCTTTGTTCGATTCCCCCCACCATCAACCCCCAAGGCCACCGATGCGCTTCTGCGCCAGCCAGCGCGGCGGCCTGTCGCTGCGCGATCGGCAGCTGCTCAACCTCGCCGTCCTCACCGCGATGGGCGGCGTGGATCCGCAGCTCGCCGGGCATGTGCGGACCTGCCTGCGGCTCGGCATGGCCCGCGAGGAGATCGTCGAGGCGCTCGTCCACCTCGCGCCCTACATCGGCGTCCCGAAGGCCCTGGCCGGCCTGCGCGTGGCGGCGGCGGAACTGTGAGGAGCAGCACGGTCCTCGGCGACATCGCCCCCGCCGACCTCGGCGTGTGCGACGCCCACGACCACCTCTTCATCCGCTCCCCCCGGCCGCCGGGCGAGGAACCCGACAACCCGCCCTAGCCGCCGCCCAGCCCCGCACCTTCGGGCCCAGCTCTGTGGCTTCGCCCAGGTCCGTGGTTTCGCCCAGGTCCGTGGTTTCGCCCAGGTCCGTGGTTTCGCCCAGGTCCGTGGTTTCGCCCAGGTCCGTGGTTTCGCCCAGCTCGGCGGCGGGGCGGTCGCCCAGTGGGCGCCCACGGGATGGGGCGCCGCATCGACGACCTCGCGGACGTCTCCCGCGCCACGGGCGTCCACGTCATCGCCGCCACCGGCCTGCACCAGGCCACCCACTGCGACGCCGACCGCTGTTCCCGGCGCTGCCGGTGCTGCGCGACGAGGGAGCGGTGGCGGCGGTGCGGGGCGCCCCGAAGCCGCCCTCCGCTGGAGAGCGTCCGGCTGCCAGCCCCACGCGAAGCCGACAATGCGGCCAGGTGCCGCGTTGATCATGAAACCGCCGCTGTGGTCCCAGCGCCGCGCCAATTGTCGTCGACACGAGCCCGTCGATGCCGCTGGCGCGCCGATGGCCGTGATCCGGATACCGTGCCGCGGTCGCAGCACTTAGTCCAGATTGCGGATTGGCGCGCTCGCTGCCGTGACCTTCACCGGCCCGCCCGGCGACGCCGCCACCATGTCGCGTGCCAGATGCGGCTCGCCCATCCCGGGACGGCTTCGAGGACGGCGTCTGCGGTGGGGGCGTGGGCTGGCGGCGGCTGCTCTTTTTCTGGGGCGCTTTTGGGAGGGTGCCGCTGAGGCTGCGTGCCGGTGGAGTCAGGCTGCTTCGGGGAGGGAGTGGGGTGTGGGGGGTTCTTGGGTGTCGTGGAGGCCCATTGGGAGGGTGTCGCCCCAGAGCCAGTCGTTGACCGTGCCTTCGAAGTGGGCGGGAGGGCCTACGGCGAGGAGGCGGGCGGTCAACGGGGAGAGCTGGACCTGGAAGGGGGACGGCGGAGTTAAAGGGACGCGGCGGGTTGTGCCCCAGAAGTCGTTGAAGTCGCTCTGGGCCAGGTCGAGGACGTCGGGGATCGTTCGGTCGCGGACGGCCGGGCCGGTGGCCAGCCAGGACCAGTGGTCGGTCAGGAGGCGGCGGGCCGTGGTGCGCAGGACGTTGAGGGCGGTGAGGTCGTGCGGGCAGGCGACGTCGGTGATCTGGAGTTCGGGGAGACCGAAGCGGCGCAGGCCGCGGGTGCGCAGGTGGAGGCAGGCGCAGCCGTTGACGCCTTCCGGATCGACGCCGGGGTCGGCGGCTGTGCAGCGGCCGTTGGCGCGGAACGGCGGTAGGACGTCGCCCAGCCACCGGTCGGCCAGAACGAAGCGCGTCCTCTCGTGGGCGGACGGCGTGAGGACGTGGCCCGTGACCAGGTCGGCGACTATTCCTCCGGTGGCTTCGGCGATGGCGTACGCGGCGGCGCGGGCCACCTGGACCGCTCTGGGCTGGTCGGTGATCGGGGCGAAGGCGGTGACGACGGCGAACTGCTCGGCGTCGTTGAAGGCGCGCGCGAGTTGCCGGTCCTCTGGTCGTGCCGCCTTGATCTGCCCCGGGTCCCAGCGGAGGTGGGTGAGGTCTTCACGGGCGACCTGGAGTTGGCGCGTGCCCAGGCGTCCGGCGATGTGGGAGAGATAGGGGCCGTCCGCGGTTCTGAGAAGGTCGGCGGGGCCGTCCGGGACGGTGGTGGCCGCCACGGCGAACCGCGACGTGGTGGTGGACGGGACCGGGAACGTGATCGTGGCCATGGGACTCCTCCTCGCCTTGCGGGACGTGCCCAGCTTGCGCGGCCGTCCGGGCGCCCGACAGGAGAACCGGGTTCTGTGGATAACCCGGCCGGCTGGGGCGGCTGTGAGAGCCGTGGGCGGGCGGGGTGGCGTGCGCGGTGGAGCGGGCCGGGCTCGTGGGGGAGGCGGGGTTCCGGTCTTGGGGCTGCCGGAGCGGGTGATCCGGCGGATCGGCCGGGAGGCACCGGTGACAGACACGTCTGTCTAGCTGCGACACGCCGTTCGCCATGGAAAAGACCAGCTTCGGCCGAATTCGCGGTGATTCGCGCGGCATCGACGGCGCAATCGGGGGGAATGTGTACGTTGGGGAGATCAACACTGCTGTGAGCTGCGGGGACGGGCCCCGCCGCCCAGCCTCGGAAACAGGAGGTCCCCGTGGCTCGAACACTGTCGAGGGGCACCCGTGTCACCGGTGCCGAACGCACCAGGCTCGCCGCCGAGCTCGCCCCGCGGTACGCGGCGGGCGAGAGCATCCGCGATCTGGCCGCCGAGACCGGCCGGTCGTACGGGTTCATCTACAACGTCCTGAAGGAGGCGGGAGTGCCGCTGCGCGGTCGGGGCGGCAACACCCGGCGCAAGAAGGACTGACCCGCTCCCAAGCCCAGCGAGACAAGGAAGAAGCGAGCACATGGCCGGACGTCCCCCTCGCCCCCCGGGGGGACCCCGCGCGCTACGGACCGCGGAACGCGCCGGTGACCTCGGAGCGCCCGTTCAGGCTGGCGAGGTCGGCGGCCGCCCGCCCGGCGACCCAGCCCTCATAGTTGGAGACCGAACCCGCCCGCCCCTTGGCGAGGTCGGGGAACATCGTGTCGACGGCCTGGTCGACGGCCTGGTCGCGCGCCGCCAGCACGGGAAGCAGATCCTTCCCGCCGGCGCCCGCGGCCGCCCTGTCCGCCGCTCCCCGCAGCCGCTCCCCGATGCGGACGGCGTAGGCGTTGAGGAACGCGTGGCGGAACGAACGCGTCCGTGACCGTCCCCGCGCGTCGCGTCTGGGACCCGCGTGCACCATGGCGGACGTCGCCTGGACCAGCAGGGACGTGAACAAGACCTCCACCGCGGCCAGATCGGCCGGGAACCCGAGGACGGTGGAGAACCCCAGCTCCCGATGCCAGATCGCGCGGCAGTGGTTGGCCTCGGCCACCACCGTCAGCAAGACCGCCTTGGGCGCGTCGTACGGACTGTCCACCGCGATGCGGCGTCCGTCCGGGCCGCTCATGTCGCCTGACTCCGCGGCGATCAGCGCATGGTCGATGCTGTGCCGGGTCATCAACTCCTGGGCACGTGTGCTGAGCGCCTCGGCTTCCTCGGGGAATTCGGTCGATTCGGCCTTGGCTAGGAGTGCGCGGACCCGTCCCAGAATCCGCTGATCAAGCTCAGCGCGCCTGCCGTCGCCGATCCCGGACTCCCCAGGAGACCCGCGACGGGCCCTCCTTGAACCGGACGTATCCCCTCCAGGTCGGGATGTCCCCGTGGGGCCCCGGGCGTTCCCTGCGTCAGAACGGCTCCCAGTTGAGGCGCCGTGGCCGGGCTTGCCGGGGGGCGGGGTGATCGGAGGAAGCCTTGGAAGGGTTTCCAGGAGGTGGATGAGTTCGATGGCGCAGGCGACGTAGGTCGCGCGTTCGGCGCCTTCGCGGCGGCACCAGTGGGACGGGTGGGAGCCGTCGTCCGGCCACCACACGTCGGCCTGGATGGCGGCCAGTTGCTCGGTCCAGCGATCGTCGACCGCGCCGGGGGAGTAGGTGCGCGCCTCGTGGGCGATCGCGTCGGTGGCCAGGCGTGCGTGGCGGGCCGTGTGCCGACGGGTCGTGAAGCGCACCAGGTCGGCCGGTTGCCAGCCGCGCTGCCAGGCGGAGGCGATTCCGTGCCGCAGCCGGTCGGTGAGGCAGCGGTCGGTGCCGGCCGCCCAGTCCGGGGTGCCGGGACGGTCGGCCAGCTCGCCCACGAGCCGCCGGAACGCGGCGCGGTCGCCGCGCGCGAGTGATCGCACCGCCTCGTCGGCGGCGAGGGCGGCCGAGGCCTCGAACGTCCGGCCGTACCGCCCGGTCTTCCGCACCGCCACTCCCGCCGTCCGACGTCGCCGGGGACGATTCTCCCATCCGGCGGCGACGAGGCTCGCCGCTGCCCGGCTGGAACGAGCAAAGCCTGCGCCGGGTAGCTCCTGCCGCAGGACGGGCGAACTCGTCCGAATCCTGTTCGGTCTCCGGGGCGGCGGACCGCGCCGAACCGGACTTGGACAAGGGGCGGATGGACCGCCGCCACATGCGGACATGACACTATGAGCGTGGACAACTTCGAATAGTGATCAATCCGATATCTTGAGTGATTGAAAGATCCACCAGAGTGGCGCAAGCTGTCCCAGACGTCTGGAATGCCCCGCCCGTTCCTTCCGACCGACCGCCGACAGGACACGACTGATGTTCGAGATCTGGGAGACGAGTGAGCCCGCGCGGCTCATCAGTGACGCGGGGAGCCTGAAGGTCGCACTGGAGAAGGTCGACACCATGTGCCGGCTCAGGCACGACCAGGCCGCGGCGCACGTGGGCGAGACCGGCGAGGGCTACCACTTCGAGATCAGGGACCACGACGGCAAGGCGCTGGCGCGGCTGAGCTACGTCCCGGACACCTCTCGCGCGTACCAGAGCGTCGTGGTCGAGGAGATGCGCGGTCAGGACGGCGCCGGCTAGCAGCAGCCTCTCCGACAGCCCCCGGCCGTCGTCCGGGGGCTGTCGCATGTGCGGCCGGAGGCGGGCTCGTCACTCCTCGACGGTGACGACCGCTTCCTTGGCGTCCGGCTCCATGAAGCGCAGCATCGCTTCGCCTTCGGCCTTCAGCTCCTTGACGGCCGTCCGGGGGAGAGCCTCGAACGGGCGCATCCGGAGCGTGGCGACCTTGCGCTTGTACTCCGTCTCCCAGATGCCGCGCGCGAACCCGTCCCAGAGGAAGACGGCGCGGACGCGCAGGTTCTTGGTCGTCAGCATGGGGCGGTGGTCGTCGGCTATGACCCGTCTGCGGTCGGAGTGTGCGAGGACGAGGCTGTCGAACTCGGGCAAGAACCGTGCGGGGGCGGGGACGGCCTCATCCGGGCGCGGTGCCTCCGGCAGGTCGAACAGAACCCGGCCTTTGTCGTCGGTGAAGGTGCGCAGCCTCGGGCGAAGGCGTTCCAGAGCCTCACCGGTCGAAGACAGGCCGGACCACGTCTGCGCGTCCGCGGCGGACGCCGGTCCGTAAGCGGCGAGGTAGCGCAGCATCAGTTCGTCGATGGCGTTCTCGGCGTCCGGCCCCGAATCCAGCCACGAGTCGGCGAGCGTGAAGCGCGACGTGCGCGGGAAGCCCCACCTGTCTTCGGTCGGCACCATGACCAGAGGGACGCACAACCGGACGGCATAGCCGAGAGCACGGTCGTTGACGTCGGGGAACTCTTGCTGGAGCAGTGCACGTATCTCATTGAACGTCAGTGGCTCTCTCTGCAAGAGAGAACGTGCGGCGGGGACCACCTTCTCCAGGTCGAGTCCCTTGGCGCGGTCGCCCAGCACACGCAGGCCACCGTCCAACATCGGCTGCATCGCGGTACGGAATGCCGTGTAGTCCGCGCTCGTCACCAGGTGCAGGGTGGCGCGCATCATGGTGGCGCGAACCAGCTCCCGGTCGTGCAAGGCAGAGTGCAGATCGGATGCCTGGAACCCTTCGATGCGCGTCCACAACCCCAGGAACGGCGGTTTGGGCTCCTGGGCCTGCATCCCGCACAGCCGCCCTACCGCCTCGGAAACGGGGATCGGCTCCCGTGCGAGCAGCATCTGCCGTGCCAGGGTGGCCCGGTTGAGGGCGCGGACGCTCAGGGTCTCTGTCATCCGTCCAGGATGCCGTGTTGACCGGTCTCCGTCGTATCGTGCCGGCCGAGCGTGAGCGTCAACCGCGACAAGGCAAGAGGACGGGGCCGCTGGCCCGCCCCCGAGCCTCCCTGCTTCATGGCCGGCGCGGACGCAGTGCCGATCATGATTGCCGGCTCCCCCTTCCGCGTCACGCGGCGACGCGATGGCCCTTGCGTGGTCGAGGCGTTCGCCGCCGCCGCCCCTGGGGTCGATCGATGCGCGGTGTGACGGAGATCTCCGCTGCTGAATCTTCCCCAGAATCCGAGGTGCCGCCTGCGTGGCCAGGGAAGTACGCACCGTGCAGGACGCCCTCTGTCGTCCCGGTGGGCGAGGGAGGCGACCGCGGGGATCCGCGCTGGTCAAAGCGTTGCGAAGGCCCGGTGTGCGCGTCTTGGCGTGATCGATAACGAGCGACCGACGCCAGGGTTACGGCGGGATTTTTCTTGAAATGCACGTGCATCAGCCCTTGCACCTGCACGCCATTCCTAGCAGGATTGCCCCGGACCCCCGCACGTGAACTCCCCGGAGATCGCGATGACCGCACACTTGAACGACAGTGACCGACAGGCGCTGCGGCTGGCCCAGGATCTCCGCGAGGAGATGCGGGCGGCTCTGCCGCAGTCGCCGGCCCCGCCCTCGGTGTCCCCGTTCGTCGATCAGACCGGGATGCCGAGCGTCCTGCTGAGGATGGACGCCGAGACGGCCCGCGCTCTCATGGCCGTGCTGGCCGAGCGTCGCGGCGTGGCGGCGGAGCAGCGCCGGGCCGACGGCTCGCATGTCCCGCCACCCGTCCCGCCGCCCGCGGCCCAGGCCGTTCCGGCGGCGCAGGGCCCCGTCGTGGCGGCTCTGCCTTACGGTGAGCCCGCCTACGGCCAGCCTCCGTATGCGGAGGCGCCCTATGCGGAGGCCCCGTACATGGAGTCGCCCTACGCGGGAGCTCCCTATGCGGAGGCGCCCTACGTTCCGCCGCAGCCGAGCCCCGCCGTGTTCACCGGCGGCACCGGCCCGACCCCGCTCGTGCCCTCGGTCTACCCGACGCACTGACGGCTGACGACGTCCCGCGCGGCTCGCGGCCGTGCGGGTCTGCGGATGCGCCGTGCGGGTGTACGGCGCCACGCGGCCCCGATCATGCGGGCCGCTTCCCTTTTGCGGTCATACGTACGCCGTGACGGATCCAGCGTGCACGTCTGCGGCCACGCGACTTCAGCGCCCATGAGGCCCGGGCTGTTCCCGCGCCCGGCGGCGGAGCGGTCCCGCCGGGCCGGAGCGCGGGCGGTCCAACCGAAGTAAAGATCTTTCTTGGTGTGGAACGGGCGCCTGGCGACTGGCCCTCAGCCCCGACGGGAAAGGCGTTCCGCCCCAGTTCGGGGTTAAAAGATCTACCTTCTCAAAGGTAAAGAAATCCCCCGTTTGGCGAAAGCACGGTAATGCCGTATATAGTCATCCCCAGGTCAGGGTCAAAGAAGCCTTGACCTGGCCAATCGCATAACCGCCGCTTCCCGCCCGCCAGGCGGGATCACTTTCGCCGAACGCAGCCGTACCATGCAGCGGCCGCGCACCGTGCTGGGCCCGTGAGCCCCCGGTCGGCATCCTTCCCGCTTCACCCGAACCCGTGTCATCACGCACGTCCGAGCCCGGTCGTGCGCGGCTGAGCGCGGGTGCGGTCCACCATGCCCGTGGATCGTTCCAAAGCGGGTCTCTTTCGCGGCGGCATCTCCCGAGTCTCGAGTCTCGGAGCCGTTCACCCCTGCCCGGAAACAGGCGCGTGACCTGCGTGTCCTTCCCGTGCCGAGCGGCAGCCCTGTACCCCGAACGAAGGATCCCCATGCAGCAGCGAGCGATCAACGTCATCCTGACCGGCGTCACCGGCACCGCCCTCGCGGGCATGATGGTGGCCGGTGTCGCCGCCGCGAGCGATGACTCCGCTCCCAAGAAGCAGTTCCTGCCGCAGCAGGCCGTGGCCGCGCAGGAGCACCAGACCCCCGAGCGGCCCGCCGACAAGGGCGCGCTGGGCGGGTTCACCGTGCCGAGGGCCCCCGTGAAGGCCGAGGCCGACACCAAGGCCGGCGCGAAGGCCGAGCCGAAGAAGGCCGCCAAGCCCGTGAAGAAGGGCCCGAAGGCCCTGCTCAGCGGCAAGACGACCGCGTCCTACTTCTGGGACGACGGGTCCGGAGTGAACGGCGACACCGGCGCCCCCGCCGGCGGCAAGCCGATGCAGAAGGGCCTGTTCGCCAGCCCCAGCTGGCCCATGCACACCAAGGTCAAGGTGACCTACAAGGGCCGCAGCATCACCGGCTTCGTCGGTGACCGCGGGCCCGGCGAGCCGTCCCACCGGGGCGTGATGCTCGACCTCGACACCTACACCTTCCGGTACCTGCTGGACGGCAAGAAGCCGGCGAGCAAGTACGACGCCGGCTCCGGCGAGGGCCACCTGAAGGGCGTCAAGTGGGAGGTCCTTTCCTGGGGCTCCGGCGCCGGGAAGAAGGGCAATCCCCGGCCTTTCGGCTCATGACATGAGGCCGGCGGACCATTCGTGAAACGGCTCACAGCGCGAATGTGAGCCCGGCCACGACCGGTTCGCAGGGCCTCTCCAAGACCCGGCGCAGGGCTGCCGGTGCATGGAAAACGGGGATTCCCCGGTATCGAAAGATCACCGGGGAATCCCCATTTTCAGCGTGCCCGCGTTCTCGCGCGCCAGCTCCCGCGCCAGCTGTGCCACCGCGTCGTGGTCCTCCAGGACGGGCGCCGTCGACGCCCTGGAGGGAGACCGGCTCACCGAGCCGGAGCTGAGCTTGCCATGAACGCCGGTTTCGCCGACCCCCTCTAGGCGGCCAGGAGGGGGATGACGGGAGCGAACGCCTCCATGGCCGCGTCCGGGACCTGGTAATAGGTGAACCCGAAGCGGTCGCGGCGGGCCAGCATCTGCTCGGCTATGTGCTCAGGCGGGCCCACGAACTGGGACGGCATGCCGAGGACGAGTTCGGTCGACGAGGCGCCCCAGCCGCGCGTCACCGCGACCTTCGCGGCGGCGCGGCGCGGGTCGGGGCCGAAGGCGGGCGTCACCATCATGCTCAGCTCGACGTCCCGGTCCCCGGCGGCCTCGCGGACCCAGTCGACCTTCCGGGCGATGGTGTCGGGAAGGCGCTCGGAGAGCTCGTCCGAGATCGTCCCCTCGGGCAGGGCGCGGGGAAGGATCCCGACGGTGTCGGCGTAGCGGCCGGCGATGCCGAGCATGCGCCGGCTGCCCGCGCCGACGACGAGGGGCGGGCGCTGCTCCGGACGGGGGAAGACCGTGAGGCCGTCGATCGTGTAGTGCTCGCCGGTGAACGAGGTCTTCTCGCCGCTCAGCAGGCCGCGCAGGATCCGCAGCGACTCCGCCAGCCGCCCGACCCGCGTCCCGGGCGGGTCGAAGGGCATCCCGGCGGCCGCGTACTCCTCGCGCAGCCAGCCCGCGCCGAGGCCCAGCTCGAACCTCCCGCCCGACAGGTGGTCGAGCGTCGCGGCCTCCTTGGCGAGCATGACCGGGTGCCGGAAGTCGTTGGACAGCACCATCGTGCCCAGCCGCAGTGTGCTCGTCGCCGCCGCGGCGGACGCCAGCGCCACCATGGGCGCGAGCTGTTCGCCGAACGGCTCGGCGACGAAGTGGTCCCGCAAGGTCAGGACGTCGTATCCCAGCTCTTCGGCGCGGCGGGCCGTGCCGGCCAGCTCCGCGCCCGAGCGGATCGACTCGCCCACCACGCCGAAGCGGAAGTTCCTGTGCATGTTCCGAGCGTGCCCCGTGGCAGGGCCGTCTGGCTGGCAGGAATGCGACATGAGGGTCGGACCGGCGGAACGAGGCGAGCGGCTCGGTCGCCGTCCGTGCGGCGTAAGGGCGTCACCGACTGCCCCGTTCGCGCCGGTCGTTTCCAGGCTGCGACGTGCCGCGCGGTTTTTCAAGCAGCGGGCGGCCTACCCGCCGACACGCTGGGACAGGACCCGTCCCGGCCAGTCGCCCACGGTGAAGGCGGCGTCCGTCTCGAAGCCGTTGCCCCGGTAGTACTCCACCAGCCGCCCGTCGCCGCCGCCGTAGCAGTCGACGCGCAGCAGGCCCACGCCCTTCGCCCTGGCCTCGTCCCTCGCCTTGGCGATCAGCGCGGCGCCCACCCCGTGCCCGGCGAACGCCCGGTCGGTGACCAGGAGGGTGATGTAGAGCTCCGGCTCGTCGACCGGGTCGACATAGTGCGGGGGGCCGGGCGCGACCGCCATGACGCCGGCGGGCCGCCCGTCGACCCGCGCCACCCAGATCTCGTCGTCGCGGGCGATCGCGGAGATCCGCTCGACGCGGCGCGGATCCTCCGACCAGGGCTCGCCGCCCCACTGGCCCGTGCGGCCGTTGGCGGCGAGCCACGCCACCGCCCCGTCCAGCATCGCCAGCATCATCGGCGCGTCGCCGGGCCCGCCCTTGTGGATCTCCATCGCACCTCCTCGTGAGGGAGATCCTGGCAGTTCACGATCGCCGGGGCGAGGGGCTCAGGAGCCGATGAAGCCGTGCGCGCGGGTGAAGAGGCCGAGCGTGATCGAGTGGAGGAGGTCGCCGGTCTCCCTGGGGGCCTTGCCCGCGAACGCGCGGGCGTGCGTGCCCTCCAGGACGATGCCGAGCTTGAAGCAGGCCAGCACCGCGTACCAGGTGATGGACGACAGGTCGCGCCCGGCGACGGCGTCCGCGCGCTCGGCGTAGACCTCGACCAGCTCCTCGGCGGTGGGCAGGCCGCCCGCGGCGCCGAGCGGCCCGGCGAGGGCGGCGCTCTGGTCGGCGCGGTCGGGCCAGGTGGCCAGCAGCCAGCCGAGGTCGAGCAGCGGGTCGCCGATGGTGCTCATCTCCCAGTCGACGATCGCGGCGACCTCCGGGCCGTCGAAGGAGTACATCAGGTTGGCCAGGTGGTAGTCGCCGTGCATGATCCCCGGGCGCCACGCCTTGGGTCGGCGCTCCTCCAGCCACCGCGCGACGTCGTCAAGCCCGGGGATGTCGGGCCCGGGATAGCCGTCCAGCGCGCTGTAGGAGTCGAGTTCGGACATCCAGCGGCCCACCTGCCGTTCCAGGAAGCCCTCGGGCTTGCCGAAGTCGCCGAGGCCGACCGCCTCGTGGTCCACGGCGCCCAGCGCGGCGAGCGCTCTCGCCGCGTTCAGTCCCATCTCGCGCCGGACGCCCGCGTCCTGCGCGTGCAGATCGGGCAGCGTGACCGACGCGTTGAAGCCGTCGACCGGGGTCATCAGGTAGAAGACGGCGCCGCCCATGACGGTCTCGTCCGGGCAGGCCGCGATGAGGCGCGGCGCGGGGACGTCGGTTCCGTCGAGGGCCCCCAGCACGCGGGCCTCGCGCCGCAGGACCTCGTTCGTCCTCGCGCGCAGGTGGCCCGGGCCGCGCCTGAGCACGTAGTCGCGTCCGCCCCGCCGGAACCGGACCAGCGTGTTCTGGGTGCCGCCCGCCAGCCGCTGGACGTCCTCGAACGGGCCGCCCGGCAGGCCCCGGCCCTCCATCCACCCGGCCAGGACGTCGAAGTCCACCAGGGCGCGGTCGATCTGCTCAGGCTGCACGGCGGTCCCTTTCCGTCGCTCGATGTACCGGAGAGTAACAGTCATGCACTTGCATTACTTACTGAGGTACACCGATTATCGGGGAAGACGACCGAGGAGGCTCGCCATGGCTTGGGACTTCGAGACCGACCCCGCCTACCAGGAACTTCTCGACTGGGCGGACGCCTTCGTCCGGGACGAGGTCGAACCCCTGGACCTGGTGCTCGGTGACCCCTACGACAAGTCCGACCCCCGCTACAAGCGGCTCGTGCGCCCCCTCCAGGACCGAGTGCGCGAGAAGGGCCTGTGGGCGTGCCACCTGGGTCCCGAACTGGGCGGCCAGGGGTACGGGCAGGTGAGGCTCGCGCTGCTGAACGAGATCCTGGGCCGCTCGCGCTGGGCGCCGTCCGTGTTCGGCTGCCAGGCGCCCGACTCCGGCAACGCCGAGATCATCGCCCATTTCGGCACGCCCGAGCAGAAGGAGCGCTACCTGCGCCCCCTGCTGGACGGCGAGATCTCCTCCTCGTACTCGATGACCGAGCCGCACGGGGGAGCCGACCCGACCCTGTTCACCACGCGCGCCGTCCGCGACGGCGACGGCTGGGTCGTCAACGGCGAGAAGTGGTTCTCCTCCAACGCCCGCCACGCGACCTTCCTGATCGTGATGGCCGTGACGAACCCGGACGTGTCCGCCTACGAGGGCATGTCGATGTTCATCGTCCCGGCCGACGCGCCCGGGCTGGTCACCGTCCGGAACGTGGGCGTCGGCGGCGAGCGCGAGGGCTCCCACGGCTACCTGCGCTACGAGGACGTCCGGGTGCCGGCGGAGAACCTCCTCGGCGACGAGGGCGGCGCGTTCGCGATCGCCCAGACCCGCCTCGGCGGCGGCCGCATCCACCACGCCATGCGGACGATCGCGCAGGTCCGCAAGGCGTTCGACATGATGTGCGAGCGCGCGGTCTCCCGGCGCACGCGCTTCGGCCCGCTCGCCAGGATGCAGATGACCCAGGAGAAGATCGCCGACAGCTGGATCGAGATCGAGCAGTTCCGGCTGCTCGTCCTGCGCACCGCCTGGCTCATCGACAAGCACCGGGACTACAAGGCCGTCCGCAAGGACATCGCGGCGGTGAAGGCCGCGATGCCGAAGGTCTACCACGACGTCGTCCAGCGCGCGATGCACCTGCACGGCGCGCTCGGCGTGTCGAACGAGATGCCGTTCGCCGCCATGATGATGGGGGCCGAGGCGATGGGCATCGCCGACGGCCCCACCGAGGTCCACAAGATCACCGTGGCCCGGCAGCTGCTGCGCGACGTCGAGCCCGTCGAGGGGCTGTGGCCGTCCGGCCACCTGCCCACCCGCCGGGAGGCCGCCCGCGAGCGGTACGCCGAGGCCCTGGAGCATGCGATCGGCAATGAGTGACACACGGGAACGACTGCTGGACGCCGCCGAGACCCTCTACGCCGCCCGCGGCGTGGACGCCGTCAGCCTCCGCGAGATCCTCCAGGAGGCCGGCGCCCGCAACGCCACGGCCGTCCAGTACCACTTCGGCGACCGCGCCGGGATCCTGCGCGCGATCTTCGCCCGGCATGCCCCCGAGGTCGAGGCCCGCCGGCACGCCCTGCTCGACGCCTACGAGGACGGCGAGCAGGGCGTCCGCCCCCTGGCCGCCGCCCTCGTCCGGCCCATGGCGGCCCGCCTGGCCGACGCGTCGGGGCGCTTCTACCTGCAGATCTGGGCGGACGTGCTGAACCGCCCGGAGCCCCTCGTCCCCATGGCGGTCCTGGACGACCCGCGCGACAGCCTCTGCCGGTGGCGGACCCTGGTGGAACCCCTCCTGGAGGAGGACGCGGCCCGGCTGCACCGCCGCTTCACCGCCATCCTGTACGCCGCGATCGAACTGGCCCGCCGCGCCCGCTCCGGCCCCCGCACCGACGACCGCCTGTTCACCAGCTACCTGATCGACGTCGTCGCGGCGATCCTCGGCGCTCCCGTCTCCCCGGAGACCCGCCGCCTCGCCGCCGAACGCGACGCCGCCCGCCGCTGATCGCCGGAAGGGCAGGTCACATTCGTCCAAGACGGGGGACTCCGCTTCCCGCAGACTGGGCATCCCAGACCCAGGGAGGGACGACATGACCAGCGAGATCCGCCGCACCTTCTACCCGCTGATCCGGGCGGCCGACCCGGCCAGGACGCTCGACTGGCTGGAGAAGGCGTTCGGCTTCGAGCCCGTGGACGTGCACAAGGACGACGAGGGCGCCATCGTGCACGCCGAGATGCGCTACGACACCGGCCTCATCATGTTCGGGCCCGCCTCGACCGCCACGGCCGCCGTCTACGTCGCCGTCGACGACCCCGACGCCCACCACGCCCGCGCGAAGGCCGCCGGGGCCGAGATCTTCCGCGAGCCGGCCGACCAGGACTACGGCTCCCGCGACTACGCGGCCCGCGACCCCGACGGCAACGAGTGGTACTTCGGCACCTACCGCCCCTGACTCCGCAAGGGGGCCGATCGCCCTCAACCCTCATGATTAATGAGGGGATTCGCGAGAAATGCGATGCTACGGTGCGGGGGCCGGCCGCGGGACTTCGGTGCGACTTCCGGAACTTGCCTATTAAGCGATGCTTCGCTGCTCGCGCCCCCATTCCCCGGCCGGCCTTCGACCGACCGGGGGAGTGATGAGCGAGACGTTCGCCGACCTCGTCGCGTGCGAGGACGTGCTGATGTTCGTGAACGCGGCGATCACGTCCACCGGGCAGCGGGAGTTCCACCACGGTTCGGGGGAGCAGCGGCTCAGCCTGGAGTTCCTGCACGAGTACATGCTGGAGAACTACCGCGACATGTACGCGGCGGTGCTCGCGCTGGACGTCAACGACCACAACGCGGCGATCATCATCCGCAATCTCCTGGTGCGCGCGGGCGACGTGGGGGTCGAGCGGCGGCGCGGCGAGGGGCGGCTGATCGCCCGGCGGCTGGAGACGCTGCCGCCGCAGCGGGTGTACCGGCTGTTCCGCGACCTGCGGCGGCTCGGCGTGAACAACCGGCGGACGCGCGCCGTCATCCGCGACTGGATGGCCGGGCGCCGCGACCCGGCCTTCGACTCCGTCAAGTACCGGACGGCGGTGAAGGACGCGGCGCGGCACGCGCATCTGCGGCTCCCGGGTGAGCAGGCGGCGTTCCTGTTCGCGCCGTCCGGCGTCAAGGCGTTCCAGACGCCCCTCTACGAGCAGTGGCGGCGGGCGCACTACGAGCAGGCCGCGATCTACGAGCTCCCGTACACGGTCGCGGAGGGCTTCGCGGCCAAGCACAAGATCCCCCGCGAGGTCTTCCTGGAGCGGATCCAGCACCGGATGACGCGGCTGGAGCGGTTGCGCCTGCAGGAGAGCGCGCGGGAGGCGAAGGTCGAGGCCGTGCGGGCCGACCTGGGCGAGATGCCGCTGACGAGGCTCGCCTCGTACGTGCTGGCGTTGCCGCTGGACGACCGGGCCCGGCGGCGAGCCGAGCTGACCCTGGCGCTGCGCACCGCCGCCCGGCGCGTGGCCGGGGCCGCGCGCGGCTCGTGGGGACGGGTCACGGCCGTTCTGGACGACAGCTACTCCTCGCTGGGCTCGGGGGAGAAGCGCAGGCGCCCGCTGGCGGTCGCGCTCGCCGCGCACTACCTGCTGGAGGCGCTCGCGAAGGAGTACACGCCGCTGTGGACGTCGGGACGCACCGACGCGCTGCTGATGTACCCGTCCGGCCCGACGCCGCTCGGCCATCGGATCATCGACGCGCTGGAGACGGCGCCCGAGCGGCTCCTCATCGTCTCCGACGGGTGGGACAACGCGCCGCCGGGACTGGCCGCGGACGTCCTGCGGGTCTGGCGGACGCGCCTGGACCCCGGGCACCGCCGCGCCCCGGGCCAGCGGGTCATGATCGTGCACCTGAACCCGGTGTACGACGCGGGCGGATTCGACGTGCGGCGGCTGGCGCCGGGGGTGCCGACCGCGGGCGTCCGGGACGCCGAGGACCTGCCGACGCTGGTCGAGCTGGCCCGGTTCGCCGAGGGGCGGGTCGGCCTGCCGAAGCTGCGGGCGCACCTGGCCGACCGGACCGCCCGCTTCCTCGGGGAGGGCGCATGACGACCGCGCTGGACGGCCTGGAGACGAGGCCCGCGCAGGTGTGGGGCTCGATCAGGCTCGTCCCCCTTGTCCGGGACGAGCCCGTGCCGCACCTGCGGCTGCACCGGAAGGCGTTCGAGGAGCCGGTGACCGTCGTGGACGTGGGTGACGCGGCCTATGTCTCGTTCGTGCCCCACGCCTTCGTCGCGACGTGGAGCGACGGCGACCAGGCGCAGGCCGCCTCGTACGGGGCGCGCCTCCTGGAGCGGGACACCCGGGCGGCCCCGCCGCGCATGCCCGTGCGGTTCACGCGGCGGATGGCGAGGAAGGCGGGCAAGGACCGGCTCCGGTTCCTTCCCCTGCACCTGGCCGTCGAGGGCTATCTGGCGCTGCACTTCGGCGGTCCGGAGATCGCCTGGGAGGAGTGGTCGCGCCGGGCGGTCGCGCACGGGCTGTCGCCGCGCTGCGAGGAGACCTACCTCGGCCGGCGGGTGGGCGGCCTGGAGGACGCGCTGAGGATCTTCGAGATCCATCCCGGGCAGTGCGGCGTGCTGGTGTACGTCGCCGACGCCCTGGCCAGCGCGTTCGTCGTGCCGCACCCCGACGACTACCGGGCGCTGCACCCGACGCTGGTCGAGGACCTCTTCGGTGAGCTGATCTACATGTACGGCCTGCTGGGCGCCCCGGCGCGCGACCTGTCGGCGCCGATCGACCCCGCCGGGATCAGGACCCTGGGCGATCTGCGCGCCGCGGTGGAGATCCGCGAGGCGGAGTGGGCCGCCTTCCACGACGAGGTCATGGCCGGGCGGCTCTTCGACGAGGACGGGTCGCGCCAGAGGGTGCAGTCGCTGCACGGGTTCGAGCTGGCGCGGTTCCTGCCCTCGTTCGCGCTGGGCCGGGAGAACCACATCGGGGAGATGATCACCGGCGGGGACGGCGAGATCGCCTACCTGAAGACGTTCCGACTCTCGGAGGCGCAGGTCAGGCGCGGGTACCTCCTCAAGCGGCTGGCCGAGCACGACTGGCGGCTGGGCGCCACCGCCGCCGCTCTCGGCACCGACCGCGCGGGCCTGGCGCTGCGCCTCGAACGGGCCGGGTTCGGCTACCTGCTGCGCCAGGACATCCTCGACCACTTCCGGGCGCAGCGCCGCGCTACCTGAGGCCCGCGAAGAGGTCGTCCTCCCGTGCCGGCGCCTCGATCCGGCTGAAGCGGCGGACGAACGCCTCCGACGAGAACGCCGCCTTCTGCATCTCCTCCGGCAGCTTCAGCAGGAAGATGTTCTCGCCCTGGCTGGCGTGCGCCAGCAGGGCGTCGCGCTTGGCCTCGAAATGGGCGGAGACCTCCAGCACGCTGGTGATCAGCTCGTCGGGGGTGCCGAAGTCCTCGGGCGGCTCGAAGCCGAGGTCCAGGCCCGCGGCCCGGGCGGCCTCGAACATCTGCTTGATCCCTGACCGGGGAATGGCCGTGTAGTAGAGCTTGTCGGGAATGCCGGTCTGCTCGGCGGCGGCGAGCGCGATCCGGTGGGCCTGGATGTGGTCGGGGTGCCCGTAGCCGCCGTTCTCGTCGTAGGTGACGACCACCTGCGGCCGGTAGCGCTCCATCAGCGCGGCGAGCCGGGTGGCGGACTCCTCCAGCGGGATGTTCGCGAACGCCGCCGGGTCGTCGTTGGTCGACCAGCCGTCCATGCCGGAGTCGCGGTAGCCGAGCAGCTCCAGGTGGCCGATGTCGAGCAGGGAGGCCGACTCGCGCAGCTCGGCGAGGCGGCGCCGCGCCACCTCCTCGGCGTCGTGCCCGGGCTCGCCGGGCTTCACGCCGCCGGAGTCGTCGCCCTGCTCCCCGTTCGTGCAGGTGACCAGGACGGTGCGAACGCCCTCGGCCGCGCTGCGGGCGAGCAGGCCGCCGGTTCCCAGCACCTCGTCGTCGGGGTGGGCGTGGACGGCCATCAGCGTGAGTTCTTGCGTCATTCGGGTCTCCTCGCAGGTTCGGCCGTCCACTCTATGTCCCGGGTGTGACAGTCGATCATGCTTGCGAGGTGGACTCGGCCCCCTTCAGGTCGGCGACCGTCAGCGGGTGCGCGGGCGCGTCGAACGGGAACACCGAGGAGGCCTCCATGCCGTCCAGCACGAGCAGCTCGCCGGGGTCCAGAAGCCGCCAGCCGGGGTCGTCGTCCAGGCGCTCGCTGGCGAGGACGCACGCGGGCGTCGGCTCGCGGTGCCTGGACACCTTCACCTGGCCCTCCTCGCGCCCCGCGCCGAGGTGGCGTTCCGCGCCCGGCTCGGTCAGGTGCGGGGTGGACACCCACAACTCGTGGGTGTCCGGGTAGCGCAGCGCCCACAGCCGCCCCGACTCGGCCAGCAGGATGTTCAACGCGAAGACCGGCAACTCGGCGGCGATACGCCGGACGGCCGCGATCAGCCCGGACGCGGTGTCGCCCTGCCGCCGGATCTCCGCGGTGATGTAGGCGAACACGTACTCCGAGTCGGTCTGCCCCTTGATCGGCGCCCGCTCGACGTCCGTGAGCCAGGAGCCGAGGACGTCGACGCCCCGCACCACCCCGTTGTGGGCGAACAGCCGGTCGTCCATGACGAAGGGGTGGGAGTTGTGGACGTCGGGCGCGCCGGTCGAGGCGTACCGGACATGGGAGATGAACGTGTGCGACACCACGTGCCGCGCCTCGGAGTTGAAGTCGGCGTCCTGGAACGCGGCGACGGGGGCGCGGTCGCGGACGGGCTCCCCGCCGAGCGAGAACCAGCCGAGACCCGTCCCGTCCGGCATCCGGCGGGACTGCGAGCGCAGGCTGTCGGGAGCGTCCAGCAGCCAGAAGGTGGCGCGGACGCGGGGTCCTCCCGTGGTCATCCCGAACAGGCGGCACATGCAGGGACGATGCCCGCTCGGCGGCGGCCTAAGACTCCGCGCGCCGAATCGCCTTCGACGGGCGGCCCGGGATGCCGTACGGTCCGTGTATGGGGTCGCCGGTGGTTCTGCTGGACGTTGACGGAGTGCTCAACCCGTTCGAGCGGCCGCACCGCGGCTTCCAGCGGCACGAGTGCTCCCCGAACGGGATGACGTACAAGCTGTGGCTCTATCCCGGGCACGGGGCTGCGCTTCTCCACCTGGCCGAGTCCACCGGCGCGGAGCTGGCCTGGGCGAGCTACTGGTGCGACAGCGCCAACGAGTGGATCGCTCCCCGCATCGGGCTTCCGGAACTGCCGTTCGTGCCGATCCCGCGGTTCCCCGGCATCACGGAGGGGCGCACGCTGGGCGCCTGGAAGGCCCGGCACGTCGCCGCGTGGGCGGAGGACCGGCCGTTCGTCTGGTTCGAGGACGAGCCGGACGCCACCGAGTGCATCGCGGGGGAGCCGGACGTCGCCGACCACCTGCTCGTGGAGATCGACCCGCTGACCGGCCTGACCGACGACCACGTCGAGGCCGCCGCGGCCTGGCTGCGCGCCCGCACCGGCTGATCGCGGGCGCGGGCGAGGTTCCAAACGTCCAATACATCCCTTCCGGGGGCCTCCTAGCGTCGTGGAGGACAAGGAAGGGAGTCGACCATGCCCAGATCACCACTGATGGACCTGGCCTTCGGGTTCATGCCGGCGCAGATGATCCACGTCGCCGCCGAGCTCGGGGTGGCGGACGCGTTCACCGAAGGCAGGCCGAGTTCGAGCACCGAGCTGGCGGAGGCGACCGGCGCCCACGCGCCGTCCCTGCACCGGCTGCTGCGCGGCCTCGCCGGCCTCGGCGTCGTGGAGCAGAAGGAGCCGGACCTGTTCGCGCTGACGGAGGAGGGGCGGCGGCTGCGCGCGGACGCCCCCGACTCGATCCGCTCGCTGATCAGGCTGTTCTGCGGCCCGCAGGTGTGGCGGACGTGGGGCGACATGGCCGAGACGGTCCGCACGGGCGAGTACGCGTGGGAGCGGGTGACGGGCAGCACGCCGTTCGAGTACTTCGCCTCGGACGCCGAACTGTCGGCGACGTTCAACCGGGCGATGGCCGAGCACACCCGCGACGTCGCCCCGGCGTTCATCGAGGCGCACGACTTCGCCCGCTACGGGACGGTCGCCGATCTCGGCGGCGGGGACGGCACGCTGCTCGCCGCGATCCTGCGAGCCCACCCCGGCCTGCGCGGCGTCCTGTTCGACCTGCCGACGGGGCTGGCCGACGCGTCCGGCCCCCTGGCCGACGTCGCCGACCGGGCCGAGATCGTGCCGGGCGACTTCTTCGAGGCCGTCCCCGCGGGCCCCGGCGCCTACGTGCTCAAGAGCGTCATCCATGACTGGGACGACGAGAAGGCCGCCGCGATCCTGCGGAACTGCCGGGCGGCGATGGGCCCGGACGACCGGGTGCTGCTCCTGGAGCAGGTCATGCCGGAGATGGTCGCGCCGGAGACGGCGGGCATCGTCCGCAACGACCTCAACATGCTCGTGGCGACCGGCGGGCGGGAACGCACCGAGACCGAGTTCCGGGAACTGCTGGACGGCGCGGGGCTCACGGCCGTCTCGCTGACCGGGCCGCTGCGTGAGACCGCGTACCACGTCATCGAGGCGGCGGTCGCGGACTAGCTCATGTCAGGGGCCGCTTACGGCGCGGGCGCGCGGCCGTGCAGGATGGGAGCGCCGCAAGCAACCCGACGAAGGAGTGTCGCGTGAGTTCTCTCGACGGCCGCACGGCCCTGGTCACCGGAGGAAGCCGGGGAATCGGCCGGGCCATCGCCCTGGCGCTGGCAGCGGACGGCGCCAGGGTCGCCGTCGCCTACCGGCGCGACGACGAGGCCGCGCGCAAGACGGTCGCCGACATCGAGGCCGCGGGGGCCTGGGGCCGCGCGTTCCGCGCCTCGGTCGACGACCTCGACCAGTGCCGTTCCCTGGCCGCGCGGGTGGAGGCGGAGCTGGGCGAGCTGGACATCCTCGTGCACAGCGCCGGGATCGCCAGCCGCGGCAACAGCGTCGCCGACACCGACCCCGCCGAGCTGGAGCGGGTCATGCGCGTGCACGCGTTCGGCCCGCACCACCTCAGCCAGGCGCTGATCCCGCTGATGAGGCGCGCCGAGCGCAGCGACATGGTCTTCGTCTCGAGCGTCGCCACGGACCTGATGCCGCCGTTCGGCGGCCCCTACGCGATGGGCAAGGCGGCGATGGAGGCGCTCGCCCGGGTGGTCGCGAAGGAGGAGCGCGGCAACGGCATGCACGTCAACGTCGTCGCGCCCGGCCTGGTGGACACCGAGATGGGCCGCCGTCTGGTCAGGGCGACGGCCGGCATCGAGGACATCCGGCAGCAGGACGCCGCGTCCCCCTACGGTCACGTGTGCACGCCCGAAGAGGTCGCCGACGTGGTCCGGTTCCTCGTCTCGGACGCCGCGTCCTACGTGACCGGGCAGCGCGTCGTCGTGGACGGCGGGACGTTCTGACGCTCAGTGGCGCGTCCAGTCGGGCTGGGCGAAGTCGGCGACCCGGGCCGGCCGGCCGAGCAGCACCACCTCGCGGAACTGCCACAGCATCGCGCCGGTGGGGGCGTGGACACGCCACCCGGGGCCCAGCCACATCTGCAGCAGACGCCCGCCGCCCGGCTGCGGGACCCAGACGGGGGTGGCGTCGTCGGCGAGTCTGCGCAGGGTCGTGTGATGGACGGAGTGGACCTCGTCCGGGCTCGGCGCGAGCGGGCCCGGGTCGTCCAGCGCCACCACGACCGGTGTGATCGCGAAGCCCGAGGCGGCGGGGAAGTCGTCGAGCCTGCCGAGGACGTCGGCGGGGCCGGCGGCCAGGCCGATCTCCTCGTGCAGTTCGCGCAGCGCCGCCTGCTCGGGGGTCTCGCCGTCCTCCAGACGGCCGCCCGGCAGCCCCCACTGGCCCGCGTTCCGGCCCCGAAGGGCGCGCTTGATGAGGATCACCGAAGGGACGCCCTCGTGCTCGACAGCGCACAGCACCACCCCGGCGCGGCGCAGGCCGGGCGCGTCGGGGACGGTGGTGTGCTCGAACGAGCCGAGCCGTCCGGCGGCGAGCGTCCGGAACGCGGCGAGGTCGTCGAAGGGGCCGGGAAAGGGGACGCTCATGCGTCGATCCTGCCAGGCCCCGCGCCCGCCTCCCGCGCGTACCGGCCGGGCGAGGTACCCACGGCGGCCGTGAAGTCGCGGGTGAAATGCGCCTGGTCGGCGTAGCCGAGTTCGGCCGCCAGCTCCGCCCAGTCGACCCCCGCTCCGGACGCGGCCCGCTCGGCGGCCTCCTGCATCCGGAACCGCCGGATCACCCACTTCGGGCCGGCGCCCACGTACTCGTGGAACAGGCGCTGCAGGCTGCGCGGGCTCAGCCCGACCTCCTCGGCCAGCTCGCCGACCCGCACCAGGCCCGGCCGCGACGCGATCCGCTCGACGACCGCGGCGGCCTTGGCGGCGGACGGGTCGGGCTCGGGCGCACGGGCGGACAGGAACGCCGCGAGCAGCTCGACCGCCGCGTGCGCGTCGGCGGTCGCGAACACCTCCCCGGCGAGGTTCAGGCCCTCCTCGCCGAAGACCTCGTCCACCCCCGGGAACCGGCCGGTCAACGTGGACACCGGCGCGTCCATGAACGGCCTGAACCCGCCGGGCCGGAAGGCGGCCCCCACCACGCGCCCCTCGCCGTGGATCTCCTCGACGAAGTCGTCCCGCACGACGCCCGCGATCCGCGCCCGCGTCGTCCCGGCGGTCAGGTAGCTGGTGAACGTGACGTGGACCGACGGGCGCGTGAGGATCCGCTGGCGGTGCGGCGGGCGTCCCCGAAGGTCCCAGCGCAGCACCCAGAAGTTCGCGACGAACGGCGCGAGCGCGGCGGGCGGTTCGAGCCGCTCGATCCGGAACCGCTCCAGGCCCGTCCGCGCGTGCAGGATGCCCCGCGTCCCGCCGGGTAGGGGTCCTTCCACCGGCCCAGGCTAATCGGTGTCGCGTTTGTTCAAGACCGGCGCCGCCGACTCGTCCTAACGTGCAGGTGTGTTCGAACGGACGAGCGAGGAAGAGACCATGGATATCCGGAGCCAGATGACGCCCGCCGCGGAGGCCGCGGCGCGGATCGTCCTGGAGGTCCCCGAAGAGAGGATGGACGCGCCCACACCCTGCCCGGACTGGGACGTGCGGGCCCTTCTCAACCATCTGATCTTCTGGAGCGCGCGGGGCGAGACCGCCGCGCGCAAGGCGCCGCCCGCCGGACCGGGGGAGGACCACGACTTCACCGCCGAACCCGGCTGGGCCGAGCGCTTCGCGGAGCAGGCCCGCCGGACCGCCGAGGCATGGCAGGACCCGGCCGCCTGGGAGGGGAACACCAGCCTCACCGGCAACAAGGAGGGCATGCCCGCAGGGTTCATCGCCGGGATCGTCTTCGGCGAGTGCGTCCTGCACGGCTGGGACCTCGCCGTCGCCGCCGGCCGCGAGCCCGCCTTCCCGGAGCCGGTGCTCCAGGCCG
This sequence comes from Actinomadura sp. NPDC000929, assembly GCF_040492065.1. Lineage (NCBI taxonomy): Bacteria > Bacillati > Actinomycetota > Actinomycetes > Streptosporangiales > Thermomonosporaceae > Actinomadura > Actinomadura sp. NPDC000929. The sequence goes on from NZ_JBEUPA010000030.1 coordinate 57,289, forward strand.
CCTGGCAGCAGGTCGCCTCCACGGCCGAGATCAGCCGCCAGTACGGCGCGCTCGGTCCCGAGGTCGCCGTGCCGGACGACGCGTCGCTGCTCGACCGCCTCCTCGGGCTGTCCGGCCGCGACCCGTACTGGAAGCCCTGAAACCCGGGCCCGCGCGCGGGTCCCGGCGCGAGCGGGGCCCCGCGCGCTCTACGCTGGTAGGCATGTCTTCGACCTCTTCGATCCGCGTACGTTTCGCCCCGTCACCGACCGGCATGTTCCATGTCGGCGGCGCCCGTTCGGCGCTGTTCAACTGGGCGATGGCCGCCCAGTCGGGCGGGACGCTCGTGCTGCGGATCGAGGACACCGACGCCTCCCGCAACAGCCCCGAATGGACCGAGGGCATCATCCGCGCCCTGGCGTGGCTCGGGATGGACGGCGGGCAGTACGAAGGCCCCTACTTCCAGTCCGCCAACGCCGACAAGCACGCCGAGGCCGTCCACACGCTGAAGGACGCCGGGCGCGCCTACTACTGCGACTGCTCCCGCGAGGCCGTCATCGCCCGGACCGGCGACCAGCACAAGGGCTACGACGGCTTCTGCCGCGACCGCGGCCTGGAGGCGGGTCCCGGACGCGCCCTCCGGTTCCGCACCCCCGACGAGGGGCAGACCACCGTCGTCGACCTGCTGCGCGGCAAGCCGGTCTTCGACAACGCCGTCCTTGAGGACTTCGTCATCGCCCGCGCCGACGGGTCCGTCACGTTCCTGCTGGCCAACGCGGTCGACGACATGAGCCAGGGCATCACCCACGTGGTGCGCGGCGAGGAGCACCTGTCCAACGCGCCCAAGCAGCAGCTGCTGTGGGAGGCGCTCGGCGCGGAGCCCCCGGTGTGGGCGCACGTGCCCGTCATCGTCAACGAGAAGCGGCAGAAGCTGTCCAAGCGCCGCGACAAGGTCGCCCTGGAGGACTACCGCGCCGAGGGCTACCTCGCCGAGGCCATGCGCAACTACCTGATGCTCCTCGGCTGGGCGCCGTCCGACGACCGCGAGATCGTCCCCTGGGACGTGATGGTCGACGAGTTCCGCATCGAGGACGTCAACACCTCGCCCGCCTTCTTCGACGTCAAGAAGCTCCGCGCGATCAACGGCGAGTACATCCGGGCCCTGGCGCCCGAGAAGTTCATCGCCGAGTGCCTGCCGTTCCTGCAGGAGGCGCCCTTCGACGTCGACGTCGCGGTGTTCGCCGAGCTGGCTCCGCTCGCGCAGACCCGCGTCGCGCTGCTGTCGGAGATCGTCCAGATGATCGACTTCGCGTTCCTGGACGAGCCGCCGTCCGACGAGCAGTCCTGGAACAAGGCCATGAAGGAGCCCGCCGCCGCGATCCTCGCCGCCGCCGAGGCCGCCTACCAGGACGCGCCGTGGAACGCCGCCGAGCTGAAGGACCGGCTGGAGCGGGTCGGCGCCGAGCACGGGCTCAAGCTCGGCAAGACCCAGGCGCCCGTCCGCGTCGCCGTCACCGGCCGCACCGTGGGGCTGCCGCTGTTCGAGTCCCTGGAGATCCTGGGCCGCGACCGCACCCTCGCCCGCATCGCCGCCGCCCGCGCCCGGCTGGAGGCCGGCGCCTAGCCGCCCCCGCGGCGGCCGCGAAGCGGTCAGTCCGCGGTGGGCGCCTGCCCGTCCAGGGCCTCGCGGAGGAGCATGAGCCTGTGGCTGAGCTCCTCGTACTCGTCGCGCAGCGTGGCCGGGAGGTGCTTGCCGAGCACCTCCGCCTGCTCCTCCACCGAGGCCAGCCGGTCGCCCGCGGCGCGGTCGGCGGGCGCCTCCTGCGGCGCCTCCGCGGGCCGCGCCTCGAGCAGGGCCGTCTGGTCCCTCAGCAGGGCGGCCTGCTCGCGCAGCAGCGCCGTCTGGTCGCGGAGCTGCTTGTTCTTGTTGTGCAGCTCCACGAACACCGAGACCTTGGCCCGCAGCACCCACGGGTCGAACGGCTTGGAGATGAAGTCGACCGCGCCCGCCGCGTAGCCGCGGAAGGCGTAGTCGGGGTCGCTGTTCACCGCCGTGAGGAAGATGATCGGCAGGTCGCGGGTCTTCTTGCGGCGCTTGATGTCGCGGGCCGTCTCGAACCCGTCCATGCCCGGCATGACGACGTCCAGCAGGATGACCGCGTACTCCTCGGTGAGCAGCGCCTTCAGCGCGTCCTCACCGGACCGCGCCCGGACCAGGTCCTGATCGAGCGAGCTGAGGATGGCCTCCAGCGCGATCAGGTTCTCCTCGCGGTCGTCCACGAGCAGGATCTTGGCCTTGTCGTCCACGCGCGTCTCTCCGATCCCGGTCCCCGCCAGCGCCGCACCCCCACGGCGACCCTACTGTCCGGCTCCTCTCCTCAGCGGACGATGGAGGGCTGCAGCCAGTTCCTCATGACGTCAAGGAGATGGTCCACGTCCACGGGCTTCGGCACGTAGTCCGACGCGCCCGAGGCGAGGCTCTTCTCCCGGTCCTCCTTCATCACCTTGGCCGTGATGACGATGATCGGCAACTCGGCGAACTGCGGCATCTCCCTGATCGCGGCCGTGGTGGCGTAACCGTCCAGGCCCGGCATCATGATGTCCATCAGCACGACCGCCACGTCGGGGTTGCGGTGCAGGACGTCGATCCCGGCCTGCCCGTCCTCGGCGTAGAGGACCTCCATGCCGTAGCCCTCCAGGACGCTGGTGAGCGCGAACACGTTCCGCACGTCGTCGTCGACGATCAGGACCTTGCGGCCCGACAGGACGGTGTCGAGGAAGTCCGTGGGCGGCTCCTGCAGCATCCCGTTCAGCGCCTGCTCGGACTTGCCGGCGCGCTGCGCGCCGGGCGGGCGCTGCTCCACCGGCAGCGCGCCCTCCGCGGCCGGGCCCCCGGCGCCGCCGTTGCCCTGCGGGCCGGCGGAGATCGCCCCGGGCGCGGCCTCCGCCCCCGCGGCGACCGCCTCGTCCGGCAGCGCCGAGCGGCGCCGGCCGTCGCGGTCGCTGTACTGGGCGGGCAGGTAGAGCGTGAACACGCTGCCGCGGCCCGGCTGGCTCTCGGCGTGGATCTCCCCGCCCAGCAGCCGCGCGATGTTCCGGCTGATCGACAGGCCGAGCCCGGTGCCGCCGTAGCGGCGGCTCGTGGTCCCGTCCGCCTGCTGGAACGGCTCGAAGATCTCCTGGAGCTTGTCGGCGCTCACGCCGATCCCGGTGTCGATCACGCGGAACGCGATCACGTCGGGGGTGTTCCACAGCGCGGGCAGCGTGAAGTCGATGTCGCCGGCGCGCTCGATCAGCAGCCGCACCTCGCCCTCGGCGGTGAACTTCACCGCGTTCGACAGCAGGTTCCGCAGCACCTGCTGGAGCCGCTGCTCGTCGGTGTTGAGGGCGGCCGGGACGTCCGGCGCGACCTCCACCCCGAACTGCAGGCCCTTGTCGACCGACAGCGGGCGGAACGTGGCGTCGACGTAGTCGACCAGCGCCGACACCGACAGCCGCTGCGGATGCGCCTCCATCTTCCCGGCCTCGACCTTCGCCAGGTCCAGGATGTCGTTGATCAGCTCCAGCAGGTCGGTGCCGGACTCGTGGATCGTCCGGGCGAACTCCACCTGCTTGTCGGTGAGGTTGCCGTCCTGGTTCTCCGACAGCAGCTTGGCCAGCACCAGCAGGCTGTTCAGCGGCGTGCGCAGCTCGTGCGACATGTTCGCCAGGAACTCCGACTTGTACCGGGAGGAGATCGCGAGCTGCTCGGCGCGCTCCTCCAGCGTCCGCCTGGCCTGCTCGATCTGGAAGTTCTGGATCTCGATCGCGCGGTTCTGCTGGGCCAGCAGCGCCGCCTTCTCCTCCAGCTCGGTGTTGGAGTGCCGGAGCTCGCCCTGCTGGCGCTGCAGCTCGTCCGAGCGCTCCTGCAGCTCCTGCGCGAGCCGCTGCGACTCGCCGAGCAGCGCCTCGGTGCGGGTGTTGGCCCGGATCGCGTTGAGCGTGACCCCGATCGTCTCGATCAGCTGGCTGAAGAACGCCAGGTGGACGTCGGTGAACCGGCCGAACGAGGCGAGCTCGATCGCGCCGAGCACCTCGTCCTCGAACACGATCGGCAGCACGATGATGTTGACCGGGGACGCCTCGCCGAGACCCGATCCGATCTTGACGTAGTCGGCGGGGGCGTCGGCGATCAGCAGCGGCCGGCGCTCCTGCGCCGCCTGCCCGACGAGGCCCTCACCGAGACCGAACCGGACCGCCCCGCCGCGGTGCCGCCGCGTCCCGTACCCGGCGATCAGGGCGAGGTCGGTGTCCTCGCCCGCGCTCTCGGCCAGGTAGAACGCGCCGTACTGGGCGCTGGCGGTCGGCGTCAGCTCACGCATGATCAGGTCGGCGACCTGCTGGAGGTCGCGGTGGCCCTGCATGAGCCCGCCGATCCGCGCCAGGTTGGTCTTGAGCCAGTCCTGCTCCTCGTTGGCGCGGGTCGTCTCGCGCAGCGTCGCGACCATCAGGTTGACGTTGTCGCTCAGCTCGGCGACCTCGCCGCGCGCCTCGACGGTGATCGTCCGGGTCAGGTCGCCGGTGGCGACCGCGCTCGCGACCTCCCCGATCGCGCGGACCTGGGTGGTGAGGTTGCCGGCCAGCTCGTTGACGCTCTCGGTGAGCCGCTTCCACGTGCCCGAGACGCCCTCGACCTCCGCCTGACCGCCGAGACGGCCCTCGATGCCGACCTCCCGGGCCACGCGGGTGACCTCGGAGGCGAACGACGACAGCGTGTCGACCATCGTGTTCAGCGTGGTCTTCAGTTCGAGGATCTCGCCCTGGGCGTCCACGTCGATGCGCCGCGTCAGGTCGCCGTGCGCGACCGCGGTCGCGACCTGCGCGATGTTGCGGACCTGGTAGGTCAGGTTGGACGCCATGCCGTTGACGTTGTCGGTCAGGTCCTTCCACATGCCGCCCGCGCCGGGCACGCGGGCCTGGCCGCCGAGGCGGCCCTCGGTGCCGACCTCGCGGGCCACGCGGCTGACCTCGTCGGCGAACGCCGACAGCGTGTCGACCATCGTGTTGAGGGTGGTCTTCAGCTGGAGGATCTCGCCCTGCGCGTCGACCTCGATCTTGCGGGTCAGGTCGCCCTGCGCCACCGCCGTGGTGACCTGCGCGATGCCGCGCACCTGGTTGGTGAGGTTGTTCGCCATCGAGTTGACGTTGTCGGTCAGGTCGAGCCAGACCCCGCCCGCGCCGGGCACGATCGCCTGGCCGCCGAGCCGCCCCTCCGTGCCGACCTCCCGCGCGACGCGGGTCACCTCGGAGGCGAAGGCCGACAGCGTGTCGACCATCGCGTTCACGGTGTCCTTGAGCTCCAGGATCTCGCCCTGCGCGTCGACCGTGATCTTCTTGCCGAGGTCGCCCTCGGCGACGGCGGTGGTGACCTGCGCGATGTTGCGGACCTGGTAGGTCAGGTTGGACGCCATGCCGTTGACGTTGTTGGTCAGGTCCTTCCACACGCCGCTCACGCCGGGCACCCGGGCCTGGCCGCCGAGGCGGCCCTCGGTGCCGACCTCGCGGGCCACGCGGGTGACCTCGTCGGCGAAGGCCGAGAGGGTGTCGACCATGGTGTTCACGGTGTTCTTGAGCTGCAGGATCTCGCCCTGCGCGTCGACGGTGATCTTCTTGCCGAGGTCGCCCTCGGCGACGGCGGTGGTGACCTGGGCGATGTTGCGGACCTGGTAGGTCAGGTTGTTCGCCATCGCGTTGACGTTGTCGGTCAGGTTCTTCCAGACGCCGCTGACGCCCGGCACGTTCGCCTGGCCGCCCAGCTGCCCCTCCGTGCCGACCTCGCGCGCCACGCGGGTGACCTCGCCGGCGAACGCCGACAGCTGGTCGACCATCGTGTTCACGGTGAGCTTCAGCTCCTGCAGCTCACCGGTCGCCTCGACCGTGACCTTGCGGGTCAGGTCGCCGCGCGCCACCGCCGTGGTGACCTCGGCGATGTCGCGGACCTGCGAGGTCAGCCGCGACGCCATCACGTTCACCGACGCGGTCACGTCCCGCCAGCGGCCGGTCATGCCGCGGGCGGGCGCCTGGCCGCCGAGCCGCCCCTCGGTGCCCACCTCGCGGGCGAACTGGGTGACCTCCCAGGTGAACTGGTCGAGCAGCTCGACCATGCCGTTGACCGACTTGGCCATGCGCAGCAGCTCCCCGCGCATCGGCCTGCCGCGCACCCGCAGCTCCACCCGCTGGCTGAGGTCGCCGGCCGCGACCGCCTCCACCACCTGGCTCATCCCGGTGGCGAGGTCGGTGAGCTTGTCGATGATCGCGTTCGCGTCCTCCACCGCGCCCGCCCAGGTGCCCCGCAACGTCCCCGGCGTCAGGCGTCCCCGCAGCTGGCCCTCCCGGCCGATCTCCCTCCGGACGCGGCTCAGGCCCGAGGCCAGCTCCATGCCGTTCTCCCGGATCTCCTCCAGGACGGCGGCGGCCTCCGCCACGGCCCCCTCGCCCGGCACATCCAGCTCCGACCTCGCCTTGCCGTCCCGGACGGCGACCAGCGCCTTCAGGAGCGGTTCGAGGTCCGCGTCGCTGTAACGCGGGGTGGTGTCGCGGTACCCGCCGCTCGGGCGGGCACGTGACGCGGTACGCGGCATGCTCTTCATCCTCCTGGCCCGCGATTCGTCGATTATCCGGATACCACGGACTCCTGGCTGCTCTAGGGGCCTCATCGGCCGCACCTGTACTCTACGTCGCCGCGCGGCGGCGGACTTTCTTCCGCGTGGTTCCGCCGCCCGGGCGGGACCGGGGGCGCGTCCTCCCTCGTAGCCTTCGTGTTACGGTCTGTCGTGTTGTGGCGGGATCGTGAAGGCCCAGGCCGGACGCGTTCCGGGGCGGGTTCGCGGCTCTCGGTGCCGGGCGGCCGAGCAGTCTGCCACGATAGCCAGGCCCGGGTAGAAAACGCTTCGAACGAGGGACGACAGTTGGATCGGCAGACGGCGACGGCCACCTTCCCGTCCGCCGCGGCGGCGGTGGCGGACGCGCGCCGGTTCGTCCGCAAGGTGCTGGCCGACTGGGGTCTGGACGAGGTGGCCGACGACGCCGTCCTCGCGACGAGCGAGCTCGCCACCAACGCGATCGCCTACGCGGGGACCTCGTTCGAGGTCTCCTGCCGCCTGGCGGGCGGGAACGTCGAGATCGAGGTCCGCGACCGCCACCCCACCCGGGGCATCGAGATGCCGGGCGTCACCGCCTCCAGCGGGCGCGGCCTGCCGTCCATCGCCCGCCTCGCCGACTCCTGGGGCGTCTCCTACGACCGCCGCACCAAGGGCGTCTGGTTCCGGCTGCCCCGGCCCGGCGCCGCCGGCGCCGCGGTGCCGGCCGAGGGCGCGGCCGCGGAGGGCGCGGAGGCCGCTTTCACCGCCGACATCGCCGGAACCGGCTCCCTGCGGGACGAACTCCCCACCCGGGCCCGCGACGCGGCCGAGCAGGCGCGCGAGGGGCCCGGCGCCGGCGGGCAGGCCCGGGAGAGCCGGCTCGCGGGCGGCACGGGCGAGATCCCCGCGGCCGGCGACCGGCTCCTGCGCTCTCCGGCGGCCGTGGAGGCCATGGAGGACGGGGTCGCCGCCGCGCGGGAGCTCCTCGGCGCCGAGGGCGCCGCCGTCCTGCTGACCGAACGCGACGGACGGCTGATCATGGGCTCGGCGGCCGGGACCGCCGCCGAGATGCCGCTCGGCGAGCTGTCGGTCTCCTCCCTCACCCCCGCCGCCCGCGCCGGCTCCGCCTGGGTCGCCGCGGACGCCTCCGACCCGATCGCGGCGGCGCTGCGGGCCTCCTCGCTGGCCGCCGCCCCGCTGGAGTCGCAGGGCCGCCTGACAGGCCTGATCGTCGCCGTCTCGTCCCTGTCCGGCCGCTTCGGCGAGGCCGACGGCGCCCGCCTCGGCCGGCTCGCCGACGAGATGTCGCTCTCCCTGGAGAAGGCCAGGGTCGGCGAGTTGGAACGATCCTGGCGCGGCTGGCTGAGCTTCGTCGCCGAGGCCAGCGACCTGCTCGCCGGCACCCTCGACCAGGAGCGCACGATGGCGCTGGTCGCCCAGCTCGTCGTGCCGCGCCTGGCCACCTGGTGCGCCGTCTACACCGTCACCGAGGCCGAGCCCGACCGGCTCGCCTACGTGTGGCACGCCGACGAGGAGCGCTCCGACGGCCTGCGCGACCTGCTCGAACACGCGGGCGCCGCCCCGCCCACCGACGCCCCCGGGCCCTGGAACGGGCTCGCCGCCGCGCCCGGGGAGGTCCGGGCCGCCGCCGGCGACACCGCCACCGACCAGGTCTACGCCTTCCCCCTGATCGCCCGCGGCCGGCGCATCGGCACCATCGTGATCGGCCGCCCGGCCGGCGACCGCTTCCCGCGCAGCGCGATCGAGCTGGCCGAGGAGCTGAGCCGCCGCGCCGCCCTCGCCGTCGACAACGCGCGCCTGTTCTCCGCCCAGACCGCCATGAGCAGCGCCCTGCAGCGCAGCCTCCTGCCACCCGGCATCCCCGAGATCCCCGGCCTGGAGGTGGCGGTGGTCTACGAGCCCGCCGGGGAGGGCAGCGAGGTCGGCGGCGACTTCTACGACGTCTTCGCGAGCGGCCGCCGGCCCGGCGGCGCGGCCCCCGCGACCCGCTGGCGGTTCGCCATCGGCGACGTGTGCGGCACCGGTCCCGAGGCCGCCGCCGTCACCGGCCTGGCCCGGCACGCGCTGCGCATCCTCGCCGCCGAGGACCTGTCCGTCCCGGCCGTCCTCGCCCGGCTCAACCGGCTCATCCTCGGCGAGGGCGAGCGCGGGCGGCTGCTCACCCTGCTGCACGGCGAGATCGCGGCCCGCCGGCGCCGCGACGGCGTGACGATCAAACTGACGAGCGCGGGGCACCCGCCCCCGCTGGTGCTCGATCCGGAGGGCGGCGTCCGCGAGGCCGCCTCGCCCCAGCCGCTGCTGGGCGTCTTCGACGGCGTGGAGTTCACCACCGACACCGTCGAGCTGCGGCGCGGAGAGGTTCTGCTCTGCGTGACCGACGGCGTCACCGAGCGGCGCTCCGGCAACCGGCTGCTCGGCGACGGGCACGGCCTGGAGCGGCTTCTCGCAGGCTGCACCGGTCTGAGCGCCGGGGCGGTGGCGGCGCGCATCCAGCGCGCCGTCCGCGACTTCGGCCCGGAGCCGTCGAACGACGACGTTGCCCTCATCGTTCTGCGGGCGTCATGATGGAGACCAACAATCGGTAAGGTGGGGTGGCGTGGGGCTTGCCTTGCACACGACACGACAGGAAGGCCGTGCGACGATCGCCGCGCGCGGCTCGATAGACCTGCACTCCTCCGACGAGCTGCGCGCTCGGCTGACCGAGCTCGTGGACGCGGGCGAGCGGTCGGTCGTCGTCGACCTCGCGGCGGTCGACTTCTGTGACTCCTCCGGCCTGAACGTCCTCGTCCGCGCGTACAAGCACGCGCGTGCGCAGAACGCCACGCTCACCGTCACCGGGGCCTACGGCCGTGTCGAGAACGTGCTGCGCACGACGGGGCTCGACCGTTTCCTCATGGAGGATCCGGTGGAGGAGGCTCCGGCCGATGGGCGGTGAAGGGACACGATGAAGAACGGCGAGCGGGCGGAGTGACCGACCCGATGACCGAGACCACGCTGCGCGCGGCGCCCCAGACCGAGGCGGTCGAGTACGCCAGACGACTCGCGGCCCGCACGATGCGCACCTGGGCGCTCATGGACCGTGAGGAGCTCGTCACGGCGATCGTGGCCGAGCTCGTCGCCAACGCCGTCCGGCACGCCGGGACGGCCCTGGAGCTGCGGCTGCTGCGCGGCAGCGGCCGGATCCGCGTCGAGGTCCGCGACCGCGCGTCCCAGCTGCCCCGGCTGACCGTGCCCGGCCCCCTGGACGAGTCGCACCGCGGCCTGTTCATCGTCGACCGCTTCGCCAACTCCTGGGGCGCCGACCCGGTGACCGGCGGAAAGGTCGTGTGGGCCGAGGTCGACATCTGACAGGTCGACCTCTGACACGGCGGTGGCCGGCAGCCCGACGTCCCGCACGCGTCCCGCCTGGAACGCGCTTTCCGCACGGGTCTGACCGGCAGCGCGCCCGCCGCACACGGCGGGCGAGCGAGCTCCCGGTCAGAGAAGCCGGTCAGACCGACTTGCGGTACAGCTCCGCGACCATGAAGGCCAGGTCCAGCGACTGGCCCCGGTTGAGCCGGGGGTCGCAGGCCGTCTCGTAGCGCTGGTGCAGGTCGGCCTCGGCGAGCCCCTGGCCGCCGCCCACGCACTCGGTCACGTCGTCGCCGGTGAACTCGATGTGGATGCCGCCCGGGTGGGTGCCGAGGGCCCGGTGGACCTCGAAGAACCCGGCCACCTCGTCGAGCACGTCGTCCAGCCGCCGGGTCTTGTGCCCGCTCGGCGCCTCGAACGTGTTGCCGTGCATCGGGTCGCAGATCCACGCGACCGGGGCCCCGCTCTGGTGGACCTTCTCGATCAGCGGCGGCAGCGCGTCGCGGATGCGGTCGGCGCCCATGCGGGTGATGAAGGTGAGCCGGCCGGGCTCGCGCTCCGGGTTCAGCCTCTCCATCAGGGCCAGCGCGTCGTCGGCGGAGGTCGTCGGGCCGAGCTTCACGCCGATCGGGTTGCGGATGTGGCGCAGGAACTCCACGTGCGCCCCGTCCAGCTGCCGGGTCCGCTCGCCGATCCACAGGAAGTGCGCCGAAACGTCGTAGGGCAGGCCGCTCAGATGGTCGATGCGGGTCAGCGCGCGCTCGTACTCCAGCAGCAGCGCCTCGTGGCTGGAGTAGAACTCCACCCCGTGGAACTCGTCGGGGTTCGCCCCGCACGCCTTCATGAACGTCAGCGCCCGGTCGATCTCGCCCGCCAGCTGCTCGTAGCGACGGCCCGCCGGGCTCTGGGCGACGAAGTCCTGGTTCCAGGCGTGCACCTGGCGCAGGTCGGCGTAGCCGCCCTTGGTGAAGGCCCGGCAGAGGTTCAGCGTCACCGCCGAGCAGTGGTAGGCCTTGAGCAGGCGATGCGGGTCGTTGCGGCGGGAGTCCGTGTCGAAGGCGAAGCCGTTGACCGCGTCGCCCCGGTAGGCGGGCAGCTCCACGCCGCCGCGGGTCTCCACGGGCTTGGAGCGCGGCTTGGCGTACTGGCCCGCCATCCGGCCGATCTTCACGACGGGAACGCTCGCCGCGTAGGTGAGGACGACCGCCATCTGCAGCAGCGTCTTCAGCTTGTTCTTGACCGCGTCGGCGTTCGACCCCTCGAACGTCTCGGCGCAGTCGCCGCCCTGCAGGACGAACGCCTCACCGCGGGCGACGTCCGCGAGCTGCGCCTTCAACTGGTCGCATTCGCCCGCGAACACGAGCGGCGGCTGGGCCGCCAGCTCGGCGGCGACTTCGCCTACCTCGGCCGGATCGTCCCAATCGGGCTGCTGGAGAGCGGGGAGGGCGCGCCACGCGTCGAGGTCCCCGATGACGGCGGAATTACTCACCCTGAAAGGCTATGGCACGGCCCGCCCTGCGTGGACGGAAAGGTCCGTGCGCCGGGGGGCTCGCGGGTACTGACGCGGCTGGGCGGCCCCGTTCGCGGGGCCGCCCGTCGCCGATCGTGCGGCGGGACGCCGCTCGGACCGCCCGGTCAGGCCGCCCGG
>NZ_JBEUPA010000031.1:0-67117 GCF_040492065.1 Actinomadura sp. NPDC000929
CGGTCCCATCCCGAACCCGGAAGTTAAGCCCTTCAGCGCCGATGGTACTGCATGGGAGACCGTGTGGGAGAGTAGGACGCCGCCGGACACATATTGTAGAAAGGCCCCGCCGTTACCGGCGGGGCCTTTCTCATTTGTCGTGGTGGGCGGTCAGACGGGCCGGTGGGCGATCTGGATCAGGTTGCCGCAGGTGTCGTCCAGCACGGCCGTGACGACCGGGCCCATCTCGACGGGCTCCTGGGTGAAGCGGACTCCGAGACCGCGCAGCCGGTCGTACTCGGCCTTGACGTCGTCGACGTCGAACGAGGCGAACGGGATGCCGTCGGCGACGAGCGCTTCCTTGAACGGCTTCACCGCGGGGTGGCTGCTCGGTTCGAGAAGCAGATTGGTGCCGTCCGGGTCTTTCGGGGACACCACGGTCAGCCACCGGTCCTCGCCGAGGGGAACGTCGTGCTTCTTCTCGAACCCCAGTACGTCGGTGTAGAACCTGAGGGCCCTCTCCTGGTCGTCCACGAACACGCTCGTCAGTTTGATTCTCATCTCGGTTCCCTTTCGGCCTTCGTCGGTGCCGCCGTCACGGACGCTCAGGGCCCGTGGCCCTGCGGAGCCACCGCTCGACGATGTACTGGAGCGGGCCGGTGTTGATGTAGTGGAACTTGTACCGGCCCTCGCGTCTGGTCTCGACCAGGCCGGCGGCCTCGAGGACGTCGAGATGCTGCGAGATCGCCTGCCGCGACGAGCCGAGCCCGTGCGTGGTCGTCAGGCGGCCGCAGATCTCGAAGAGAGTCTGGCCGTTCTGGCGGGTCAGCTCGTCGAGGATGGTGCGCCGGGTGGGGTCGGCCAACGCCTTGAACATGTCTCCCACTCACCCAACGTTAGGCAAGTGTGCGCTTGCCTGTCAAGATCGACCGTGCGGGGCTCCGCTACGAGGAGGTGCGTTGCCTTCTGGAACGGCTCGTGCCGGCGGCCGGACGGAGGGGTGCCAACCGGAGGAGCAGCGGTAGGGCGCTGGCGGCAAGGCAGATGAGGCCGGCCGCCAGAGTGGCCGCATGCAGGCCGCCCAGGGTGGCGTTGACCTTGTCCGTCGTGGGCGAGAGCGCGCCCGTGCGGGCAGTGGCGATGGCCGCCAGGCCGGCGGTGCCGATGCCCCCGAGGAACTGCGGCAGTTGCGACAGGCCGCCTGCGGCGCCCTGTTCGTCGTCCCGCAGACCGGACGTCATGGCGGTGATGAAGGAGACGACCGTCAGGACATGACCGAAGCCCATGGCGCCGGACGTGGTGAGCAGGAGAGGGAGTCCGCCCTCCACCGGAAGAAGGATCATCGCGCCTGTGCCGAGGCCCTGCACGGCGAGGCCGAGGCTCATGGCGCGTGCCCTGCCCAGCGCTGTGATCAGGCGGACGGCCAGCAGGCCCGCGACGAGGGCCGCGATGCCTTCCGCGAGGAAACCGGCGCCCGTGGCGAGAGCCGGGTAGCCGAGGACGTCCTGCATGTAGAGGCTGAGAAGGACCGTCGTACCGCCGCACATGCCGAGGGTGACGAAACCGACGAGGCCGCCCCACTTCACCGTCGGCCTGTTCAGCAGGTCCAGCGGGATCAGTGGGACCGGGTGCCGCCGCTCCACCAGGAGGAACGCGCTCAGGCAGAGCACGGCCAGCGAGAGGGACCCCAGCGTTGGCGCGCTCGCCCACCCTGCGTCCGCGCCCGTCGAGATGGCGTAGACCAGAGCGAACAGGCCGACGCTCGCCAGTACGGCACCGGGAACGTCCAGCCGGGCCGTGGCGCGGGTGCCGATGTCTCGCGGCAGAGTGGTCGTGCCGAGCAGTACCAGGCCGCTGATGGCGGCCAGGAGCAGCATGGTCCAGCGCCAGTTCAGCCCGCTGGTGATGACGCCGCCGCCCAGGGTGCCGAGGACGAATCCCAGCGACAGCACCGCGCCGTTGACGCCCAGCGCCCGCGTCCGGCGAGGTCCTTCGGGGAAGGCCGCCGTCAGCAGCGCGACGGCCGTCGGAGTGATCATCGCGGCGGACGCGCCCTGGCCCGCGCGGGCGGCGATCAGCGGTGCGGGCGCGCTCGCCAGTGCCGCCGCCAGGGAGAAGCCGCCGAACAGGACGACTCCGAGGGCGAACAGCCGGCGGCGCCCGACGATGTCGGAGACGCGGCCGAACAGGGGGAGCAGGCTCGCGGTCGGCAGCAGGCTCGCCGTCGCGACCCACTGCAGCGAACCGGTGGTCGCGAAGCCCAGATCGCGTCCTATCTCCGGCAGGGCCACGGTGACGACGGAGTAGTCCAGTCCCGTCATGAACGTGGCGCCGCACAGGGTGACCAGGATCAGCCATTCGCGGCGGTCGAGTGCGCTGGAGCGCGCGAACCGGATCAAGTCGTTCGTCATGTTCGCCTTTCCTGATGTGTCGTGCCAGGGCGCACGGCGGCGTCCCGGCACGGCCCACCCTGCGGCGAATCGCGAGCGCTACCCAGCCCCTCGCTGAGAGCACGCTTGCGGTGCCTACACCTGGCAGGTGCAGGCGAAAAAGGACGGAAGCGAGCATGCTGGACGGCATGGAGCAGCGATCCGAGCTCGGCGAGTTCCTGCGCAGCCGTCGCGCACGGCTCCGTCCCGAGGACGTCGGTCTGCCCGACTACGGCGGGCGGCGGCGCGTGCCCGGCCTGCGCCGCGAGGAGTTGGCGCAGCTCGCCGGCGTCAGCGCCGGGTACTACACGCGCCTGGAGCAGGGCCAGAGCCCCAACGCCTCGGAGGCCGTCCTCGACGCGATCGCCCGAGTGCTGAAGCTGGACGAGACGGAGCACGCCTACCTGCGGAGCCTCGCCCGTCAGAAGTCCGCACCGCGCAGGCGCCCGCGGCCGGAGCGGCTGCGCCCGGCCGTCCGGCTCATGGTCGGCGCGTTCGGCGACACCCCAGCTCTGATCATGGGCCGCCGCTACGACGTGCTCGCCTGGAACCGCGCCGCGCACGCGCTGCTCGCCGGGCACCTCCCCTTCGAGGCGCCCGACCAGCCCCATGCACGCCCGAACATCGCCCGCCTCGTCTTCCTGGATCCGCACACGCGCGAGCTGTACGCCGACTGGCGGACCAAGGCCCGGGACACGGTCGCGGACGTCCGGATGACCTCTGTCCGCCACCCCCACGACGCGGAGCTGACCGGCCTCATCGGCGAGCTCGCCGTGCACAGCCCCGAGTTCGCGTCACTGTGGGCGGCGCATCCGGTCCAGGACTGCGCCGTCCGGTACGTCCGCGAGTTCAGGCATCCGCTGGTGGGGGCGATGACGCTGAACAACGAGATCATGGAGCTGTCCAACGACGAGGGCCAGCGCATGGCGGTGTTCACCGCCGACCCGGGCACCCCTTCGGCCGCGGCCCTGAGCCTGCTCACGGGCATCGCCGACGAGATCGCCGACCCTCACCCCGGCGCGCTCGACTTCACTTCGGAGCGGTCACGCCCCGCGTAGCGGCCCCGGCCGCGGGGGCGCCGCCGGGGTGGCGGCTCGGCCGCCCCGCGGGCCGGATGCTCGCACACGGGGAACGCCTGGGCGGAACGGTCGAAGAGCGAGCCGCGTCCCATAGTCGGCCAAGGACAGATGAGGAGATCGCACATGCAGCACGCGTGAGACCAGCCCCCCGCCATCGTCCGTGTGGCGGGGGACTTCGACGTCTACACGGCCCCTGGTGTGCGAGAGGAACTGCTCGCCGCGATGAGGTGGCAGGGCGAGCAGGGCCCCCGCCACGTGATCGTCGACCTTGACGATGCCGACCACGTCGACGCGCCGGGTCTGGGCGTGCTGATGGGGGCTCACTACCGCCTGCTCGAACGAGGCGGGGGCGTTCTGCTCGTCTCCACTCACGAACGGCACCGCAGGCTTCACCGGCTGACCGGCATCGCGGAGCCGGTGCCGCCGGTCACCAAGGGCATTCCGCTCTACGACTCGGTGGAGCAGGCGCTCACCGCAGCCCAGCAGGACCGGCCGACCTGAGGGGACCGGTTCAGGCCAGCGCGTTGAAGACCGCCTCGGCGCGGTCGCGCTTGGCGTAGAGGTCCCACGCGGTGTCGGCGATGGTGTCGGGATCGAGGGTGGGGATGCTGAGGCCGTCCAGACCGTCCAGGCCGTCCTGCTGGGACGTCACCATCCGGTGGATGTCGCCGCGTTCGATCAGGCCGCCGATCGTCAGCGTCCCGGCGTAGATCCCTTTCTCGGTCAGGGCCGCGTTGAGCGTCAGGGCGTAGTTCCGCAGGGCCGCCGAGGAGAGCGCGAGACCGCCGAGCATGGGCATCGGGACGACCGCGCTGAGGCCGCCCGCGAACAGCAGCCCGCCGCCGCCGCGCTCCAGCATGCCGGGCAGGACGGCGCCGACCACGTCGATCGCGGGATACACCGAGCGCATCGCCTCCTGGGCGGCCGGCACGTCCGCCGAAGTGATGGGAACGGGCCGGGCGTTCAGATCCGACGCGCCGGGGCCGTAGTAGACGACGTCGACGTGGCCGATCCCGCGGAGCGCGGCGAGCAGCGCGTCGCGGTCGCGGACGTCCGCCGCGATGGCCGTGGCCTCGACGCCCTCGGCCTCCAGCGCCGCGATGTAGCCGGGGTGGCGCGCCCCGTTCCTGGACATGAGCACGATCTTGTGGCCTTCGCGTCCGAAGCGGTGGGCGACGGACATGCCGAGACCCGGTCCGGCCCCGATGACGACGGTCGTGGAGGACATGCGCAACTCCTGTAAGTTGAGGTTGGCCTCAATTTAGCATGAAACTCGAGGCTTTCCTCAACTTCATAGGATGGAGGCATGGCCGGAAAGAGCAGGCCGCTTCGGGCGGACGCCGTGCGGAATCGGGACAAGCTGGTGGCCGCCGCCGCGGCCGTGTTCGGGGAACGCGGCCTGGACGCGCCGCTGGACGAGGTCGCGCGGAGGGCGGGCGTGAGCATCGGCACGCTCTACAACCACTTTCCCTCGCGTGAGAGCCTCTTCGACGCCATCTTCCCCGCCCGCCTGGCCGCGCTGGACGAGATCGTCGAGCGGTCCCTGGCCGATCCCGATCCCTGGAGCGGGTTCGTCGTCTACATCGAGGGGCTGTTCGCGCTGCAGGCCGAGGACCGGGGGCTCAACGACGCGCTCGCCCGGCGCTTCCCGCTCGCCCCCGAGTTGAACACCGCCTGCGACCGGGGATTCGGGCACCTGGTGACGATCATGGCCCGGGCCAAGGAGGCCGGCGCCCTGCGTCCCGACTTCGAGCCGCAGGACGTCGTGACGCTGATGTGGGCGATGTCGCAGGTGATCCGGGAGTCGGCGGACGTCGCGCCCGACGCCTGGCGGCGCTGCCTCGGGTTCTTCCTCGACGGGCTGCGCTCCGAGGCGGCGCGACCGCTCCCCGTCCCGGCACTGACCCCCGAGCAGATCACCCGTTTCATGGCTTGAGCCGGTGCGCTGGCGGCCGCCCAGTGCGCGCCGCGATGGGGATGCCGGGGCGCGGGCCCGTCCCGTCCTCGCTCACAGGCCCCTCGCGCCGTCGATGCGTTCGCGGAGCAGGTCGGCGTGACCGTTGTGCCGTGCGTACTCCTCGATCATGTGGATGAGCACCCAGCGCAGGGAGACCCGCCCGCGCCAGGCGTCGCGGCCCTCGACGTCGAGGTGCGGCGCCTCGGCGATGTAGGCGTCGGCGAAGGCCACCTCCTCCCGCCAGGCGCGCCAGGCGCCGGCGATGACCTCGGGGTCCGGGGCGGCGCCGTCGAAATCGCCGTCGGGGTCCTCGGCGGAGGAGAAGCGGGCGGGCGCGTCCCGGCCGGCCAGGACCGTCCCGAACCAGCGGCGCTCCATGTCGGCGAGATGCCGGACCAGGCCGAGCAGCGACAGCGTGGACGGCTCCGCCGACCGCCGGGCCAACTCGGCGTTCAGGCCGGCGCACTTCACTTCCAGGGTCGACCGCTGCGCGGCGAGGACGCCGGTGAGCAACGCCCGCTCGTCCCCGACGGCGGGGAAGGCGAATCGGCCGTCCTCCTCTTCACCGAAGATCTCGCTTCTCCTGCGGCGGGGCGTGTCGTCCATCTTCTGCCTTCCTGGGGGAGGGGAGCAGGGCAAGGCGCCGGGGAAGCCCTCGGTGGCGGGAACGAGGTGCCCGGCGTCGTCCAGACCATGTCATCGGTCGGCGCGGACGTGTGAGGCGGCGGAGGCGAGCCGGCGTTCGGCGATCTCCCGGGCGGCCCGCAGCGGGGTGATTCCGGTCGTGCGGGCCAGGCCGAGAACATGGCTGACGGTGTCGCCGATACCCTCCACCCTCTTCTGGGCGGCCTCGTGGCTGCAATTCTCCGATTCCCGGCTGAGAGCGTAGACGATGCCCCCGGCACTGGCGACGTAGTCCGGGACCCAGACGATGCCGTGCTCCGAGAGGGTGTCGGCGACGGACTCTCCGGTGAGCTGGTTGTTCGCCGGGCCGACGACCAGGGGCGCGGTGAGACGGGGGACGGTCGCCTCGTCGAGGACGCCGCCGACGGCCGCCGGGACGAGGATGTCGGCCGGCGCGTACAGGGCCTGATCGGGTTCGACCCATCCGTAGCCGCACGCCAGGGCGGCGTTCTTGCGGGACTGCTCCACGTCCGACACCACGATGTGCGCGCCTTCGGCGGCCAGGCCGGCGGCGATGCCGCTGCCGACCGACCCGAATCCGCTGATCACCACGGTGCGGCCCGCGCAGGAGACGTCGCCGAACACGTGACGGGCGCCGGCGTGCAGGGCGGCCAGGACGCCCACGGCGGTGGGGCCGCCGGAATCGCCCGTCCCGCCGTCCTTCTCGGGCGCGCAGTAAGCGTACGGCGAGAAGCGCCGCAGGATCGTCATGTCCTCTGGGCCGGTGCCGACGTCGGGGCCGGTCCGGTAGGAGCCCTGGAAGGAGCCGACCAGCTCGCCCAGGTCCTGGAGCACGGCTTCGCGCAGGTCCCCGGTGAGTTCGGTCTCCCGGTCGAGGACGATCACGCTCTTGCCGCCCCCGAAGTCCAGACCGGCCACCGCGGCCTTGTAGGTCATGGCCTCCGACAGGCGCAGGGCGTCGGTCAGTCCGTCCTGCCAGGTGTCGTAGCGGCGCAACCGGCAGCCGCCCACCGCCGGGCCCAGAAGACGGGAGTGGACGGCGACGATCAGCGGCAGCCGTGAGCGGCGTCCGCACCGGATGACGACCTCTTCGTGGGTGAATGCTCGGCTCATGGCCCGAAGCTAGAGTGTTGTGCGGCTCAATCGGCTGTGCGCCGAACTAAATTCGGAACGGCGTCGGGGAGGCAATCGTGGACGAACTTGATACGGCGATCGTGCATCATCTGCAGGCCGATGGTCGGCAGTCGAACCGCGCCCTCGCCGAGAAACTCGGCATCGCGCCGTCCACCTGCCTCGAACGCACCAGGCTTCTGCACAAGCGCGGCATCATCCGGGGATACCGGGCCCAGGTGTCGCTGCCCGCGCTCAACCGCTCGGTCCAGGCGATGGTGTTCACCCAGGTCCGGCCGCTGCGCCGAGACGTCGTCGGCGCCTTCGAACGGTCGGTGACCCGGCTGCCGGAGGTCGTCTCCGTCTACACGATGGCCGGCAGCGACGACTTCCTCGTCCACGTCACGGCCCAGGACATCGACCATCTGCACGCGTTCCTCCTGGACCAGTTCACCAACCGTCGGGAAATCGTCAGCTTCCGCACCTCGATCATCTACCAGCACCTCACCAACCCGGTGCTCGACCCTCTGCCGCCACGGCAGAGCAGCAGGCGGGAGACCCTGCCGCCCCTCGAACCGCCGGTCTCCCGGCCGTGAGCCGCAAGGACAGGACGCCGTCTGCGGGCGTCAGTTCTCCAGGTCGTTCAGGAGGGCTTGCAGTGCGTCCAGCTCGTCCTCGGTGAAGACGTGGATGCCGGAGCGGCGCAGGAGTGCGGTCGTCACGCCGGATCCGGGGACGGACGCGCCGGTGAAGGTGCCGTCGTAGACGCGGTGGCCGCCGCAGGACGGGCTGCCCTCCTTGAGCAGGGCGAGACGGGCGCCGGACCGCTGCGCGGCCTCCAGAGCGAGGCGGGCGCCGCGGAGGAACTCGCCGGTGACGTCGGCGCCGCCGCCGGTGACGACGCGGGCCGTGCCGTCGAGGACGTCGCCGCCGTCCCCGCCGACGATCTCGGCGGCGGGGCGGGGGACGGGCAGGCCGCCCGACACCTCGGGGCAGAACGGGACGAGGCGGCCCTCGGCGCGCCAGCGTTCGAAGGGGCCGCCGGACACCGGCTTGGCCGCGCCGTCGTAGCGGACGGGCCGCCCGGCAAGGCACGAGCTGACCAGGATGCGTTCCACGTCGCCCAGCCTATGCGGGGACCGCCCCACGGCCCTCGCGGAAGTCGGAGCGGTGCGAGCGCCACGCCTTCGACCCGCGACACCCGAAGACGTCGCAGGTCGAAGGGGAAGCGGGTGGCGGTCCTACTGGCCGGCGCGGATGCGGTTGACGGCGATCTGGGCGACGCGGACGGCCGCGCCCGGGTTGAGGCGGACGCCGCGCCAGGCGAGGCGGCCGTGGGCGGGCGCGACGATGAGGGCCTGGTTCTTGGCGACGCCGCGCATGATGTCGCGGGCGAGCTTCTCGGCCGTGTAGAGGCGCGGGGCCGCCTTGGCGATGTCGCCGGTGGCGTCGCCGCTCAGCGGGGTCTCGGGCAGGTCGGGGTTGA
The DNA here is from genome assembly GCF_040492065.1 of Actinomadura sp. NPDC000929. Taxonomy (NCBI): domain Bacteria; kingdom Bacillati; phylum Actinomycetota; class Actinomycetes; order Streptosporangiales; family Thermomonosporaceae; genus Actinomadura; species Actinomadura sp. NPDC000929. The sequence continues at coordinate 8,686 of NZ_JBEUPA010000031.1, forward strand.
CGTTGTGCAGCAGCGGGGTGTCCACGAAGCTCGGGCACACCACGCTGACCTTGACGCCGCGTCCGGCGGCCTCGGCGCGCAGGCCGAGGGAGAGGCCGACGACGGCGTGCTTGGTGGCGGTGTAGGGGATGCCGATCGGCATCGGGACGAGCCCGGCGAGCGAGGCGGTGTTGACGATGTGGCCGCGGCCCTGCTCCAGCATGATCGGGTAGGCGGCGTGGACGCCGTGCACGACGCCCTTCAGGTTGATGTCGATGGCGCGGTTCCAGTGGTCGAGGGTGAGCTCCTCGGCCAGCCCGCCGACCGCGATGCCCGCGTTGTTGAATACCAGGTCGAGGCGCCCGTGGTCGGCCTTGACGCCCTTGTAGAGGTCGGTGACGGCGTCGGCGTCGGTGACGTCGAGCGCCGCGGAGGCGGCCTTGCCCCTGCCGAGGGTGTTCAGCTTGTCGGCGACCCGCGCGGCGCCCTCGGCGTTGATGTCGGTGACCACGACGGTGTCGCCGCGCGCCACCAGGGACGTGGCGATCGCACGGCCGATGCCGGACGCTCCTCCGGTCACGATCGCGATGCTCATTGCGCGCTCCGCTCGGTCGACAGCGGGTCCGGGCTCGGGGGTGGGGCGAGCCCGGACCGCACTGGCTAATTGGATTTTCTGTTCAATTGCGTGGATTGTAGGCGGCGGTGCGGGCCGCCGGTACTCACCGCGGCGACAAACTCGCCGCCGCCGACTCGTCCTCGCGCTCGCTCTGGAGGTGGCCGGGGCCGGGAGGCGGGTCAGGCGGCCCTGGCGGGCTCGACGGCGCGGCGCTGCTTGGGCTCGTCCCAGATGCCGAAGGCCTTCCAGACCTGCTTGTTCACCGGCGTGACGACGCCGAGCTCGGCCATCAGGTCGCGGATCTTGCCGACCGAGTTGGCGATCTCCGCCTGTGCCGCGTCGTTCTTGTAGGCGGCGCGGACGACGTCCTTCGGGATGCCGAAGTGCCGCACCATCGGCCCGGGCGGGGACAGCATGATCCGCGCCATCACGCCGAGGACGACGGGCGTCGCGATGCCGAGGATCCGGCGGCGGAACGGGTGCATGTTCGGGACCCGGTGCTTGAGGTAGTGCCGGGCGAACGAGATGTGCCGGGCCTCCTCCGCGATGTGGATCTTCATGATGGTCTCCTCCAGGGGGTGCTTGATGTGCCCGCCCTTGAGGGACTTGCGCTGGACGTAGTCGATGGGGTCCTCGCCGCCGAGCACGAAGACGAAGAACATCTCGGTGCTGACCAGCGGGATCCACGGGGCCGCCTGCGCGATGAGGTTGAGCGCGCGCGGCATGCCGCGGATCGGCATCTTCGTCCGGTTCACGAACTCCTGGAACATCATGCCGTGGTGACATTCCTCGGTCGTCTCGTGGTAGACGTACCGGAACTCGGGGCGGCCGTTCGGCAGCCGGTAGGCGTAGTTGAGCAGCCCGCGCTTCAGCAGGTTCTCGAACTGCAGCCCGATCTTCATCGCGGTGGCGACGCGCCAGAGGCCGATCTGCGACCGGACCTCCTGCGGCTGCGACTGGTACCACTCCGTCTCCCCGAGCCGATCGAACGGGGGCAGCACCCAGCGCGGGTCGTTCTTGTCGACGAGGAACTCGGGGTCGTCCCAGGGGATGTCGGCGTAGGCCTCCCAGTGCTTCTCGACCGAGGCCTTGTTCAGCCGGTCGATGACGCCGAGGTACGACTTCTTGTCCTTGACCTGCTCGCGGACCTCGTCGGCGAGTTCGGTGGGGGCTTTCGGCATGGGGGACGCTCCCTCGGGGTGGTGCGGTCGGCCGGGGCCGATGTGTGACGGGTCGTGGCTAGGGGCCGGTGCGGGGCGGGGCCTCCGCCTGGCCCCGCTCGGGGACGATCAACTGCGCGACGTCCTTGACCTGGCGCAGCACCGCGGCCTGGTGGCCGTCGGCGTCGTCGTCCAGCGCGTTCTGGATGGACAGCCCGACGAACATGGCGAACAGGGTGCGCAGCGTCGTCGAGACGAAGTCGGGGGCAAGGGTGTTGTCGGGGAACAGCCGCTCGAAGGTCTCCGTGATGACCTGGAGGATCCGCTCGTTCAGGTCGCGGCACAGCGGCCGCAGCTCGTCGTCGGTGCGGGCCGCCACCGCCAGCTCCATGAGGGCCTTGGCCGGGCGGCCGCGGAACACCTCCCAGAGCAGGTCGAGCGCCCCCGACACGTTGCGGCGCTCCGCCGGCAGCACCGCGAAGGCCGTCTCGTAGGCCAGGCGCTGCGCCTCCAGCAGGTGCTCCAGCGCGGCCGCGACGAGGACCATCTTCGTCGGGTAGTGGTGCTGCTGCGCGCCGCGCGAGACGCCGGCGCGGCGCGCCACCTCCGTGGTGGACGTCCCGGCCCAGCCGAGGTCCACCAGGCACTCCGTGGTGGCCTCCAGGAGCCTGGCCTGCGTGCGCGACCGGCGCTCCTCCTGGGTGCGGCGCCCGGGGGAGGCGAGCCGGTGACGTCTGCGGCTGCTTACTGACACGCTCCGAAGGTACGAGCGCGACATACATGCAATCAAGCCTGCATGTATGTTGCCCGCATCACAATTGGACGCCGGGTCTTATTGATCTTCGCCGGCCGGCCGTACCGCGCCGGACGTACCCGCGGCGGGCGCGGGCCTCCCCGGGGAGCAGGCGCAGTGCATCTCCTGGCCCGACGACGGGCCCCGTGGCGTGAGGCCACGATCCCGGTCATGGGAAACGCAGCGGAAGCAAGGCGATCGATCGCCGAGGACGCCGGCGCGGGCGGCGCCCGCACGGTGGGCCTCGGCAAGGTCTACGGGTCCGGCGCCATGGCGGTGCGGGCGCTCGACGACGTCAGCGTGGAGTTCCCGGCCGGGCGGTTCACCGCGATCATGGGTCCGTCCGGGGCCGGGAAGTCCACGCTCATGCACTGCGTCGCGGGCCTGGAGGACGCGACGTCCGGCAGGGTCTACGTCGGGGGCCAGGAGCTCGGGGCACTGTCGGACCGCCGCCTGACCCGGCTCAGGCGCGAGCGGATCGGGTTCGTGTTCCAGGCGTTCAACCTGCTCCCCACGCTGACGGCGCGCGACAACATCCTCCTGCCCCTGACCCTCGCGGGGGCGGGTCCGGAGCGGGAATGGCTGGACACGGTCGTCCGCGTCCTGAAGCTGGGGGACCGGCTGTCGCACCGCCCGGCGGAGATGTCGGGCGGGCAGCAGCAGCGGGTGGCGCTCGCGCGCGCCCTGGTCACGCGCCCGCAGATCGTGTTCGCGGACGAGCCGACCGGCAACCTCGACTCCCGCACCGGCGCCGAGGTGCTGGCGCTGCTGCGCGACGCCGTGGACCACCTGGGCCAGACCGTGGCGATGGTGACCCACGACCCGGTCGCCGCCGGGCACGCCGACGCGGTGGTGTTCCTCGCCGACGGCCGGGTCGTGGACGTCATGGACGCCCCCACGGCCGACCGCGTACTCGACCGCATGCGAGGGCTGGGGGACCACCGATGACCGGGCTCGTCTTCAAGGAGCTGTGGGGACGCAAGCGCCGCCTGGCCGGCTCCCTGCTGGCGGTCTTCCTCGGCGTGACGTTCCTGACCGGGACGCTCGTCCTGGGCGACACCCTCGCGGCGAGCATCGACGGGTACGTCTCCAGCGCGTACGGCGACACGGACGTGGTCGTCAGGAACGCGACCAGGGTGAGCGACGCGCCGTGGGGCGCGCGGGGGCAGATCGACGCGTCCGTCCTGGACCGGGTGCGCAGGGTGCAGGGCGTCGCCAACGCCGAGCCGACCATCGAGGGGTCGGGGCAGCTCCTCGCCAAGGACGGCACGGTGATCCAGTCGCGGGGCCCCCGGACTGCGGGCAACTGGAAGACCGACCCGAAGCTCAACCCCTACCGGCTCGCCGAAGGGCGGGCGCCTCGCGCGCCGGACGAGGTCGTCATCGACAGGATGTTCGCCGACGAGGGCCGCCTGAAGGTGGGGGACCGGACGGCGGTCCTCACGCCGGAGAAGGTTCCGGTGACCGTCGTCGGCATCAGCATGTTCGGCGACGAGGAGGCCTTCGGCGAGACGTCGTTCACGGCCTTCTCCCTCGAAGGCGCCCGGGCCCACGTCGCGAAGGGCGCCGACCGCATCAGCGGCGTCTCCGTCCGCGCGCAGGACGGCGTCGACCAGGCGGAACTGGCGTCCCGCGTGCGGGCGGCGCTGCCCGCCGGAGTCCAGGCGCTCACGAAGGAGGCGCAGGTCGAGGAGGGCATGAGCCTCGTCCAGAACGGCTTCCTGCGCGTGTTCCGGACGGTCCTGGCCGCCTTCGGCGGGGTGGCCCTGCTGGTCGCGGCGTTCAGCATCCACAACACGTTCGCGATCACGATGGCGCAGCGGACCCGCGAGTCGGCCCTGCTGCGCGCGCTCGGCGCCGGGCGCCGCCAGGTCGTCACCATCGTCGGCTTCGAGGCGCTGGTGATCGGCGCCGCCGCGACCCTCGCCGGGCTCGCCGGCGGGCTCGGGTTCGCCGCCCTGCTGCGGGAGCTGTTCGTCCGCTTCCGCATCGGGATCGCGCTGGAGGGCCTCACCGTCGCCGCCACCACGGTCATGATCGCGGTCCCGGTCGGCCTGCTGGTCGCGCTGGCCGCCGCGCTCGGCCCGGCGCTGAAGGCGTCGCGGGTGCCGCCGCTGGCCGCGCTGCGCGAGGTCTCGGCCGAGGCGTCCCGGCCGTCGGAGACCCGCGTCATCGTCGGCGGCGTCTTCGCGGCGGTGGCCGTCGGGACCGTCGCGTTCGGCGCGGCCACCGGGCAGATGGCGATGGCGGCCGCGGGCGCGGTCGTGACCGTCGTGTCGATGGTCGTGCTCGGCCCCGTCGCCGCCGGCCCCGTCGCGGCGCTGCTCGGCGGGCCCGCGGCGCGGCTGCGCGGCGTGTCCGGCAAGCTCGCGCGCGACAACGCCACGCGCAGCCCGGCGCGCACGGCCGGCGCGGCGACCGCGCTGATGATCGGCGTCGGGGTCGTCACGCTGATGACGGTGCTCCTCGGATCGCTGCGCGCCTCCCTGGAGGACGGCGTGGCCGGGTCGTTCGACGGCCCGATCGTCGTGGACGCGGGCACCAACGAGACCGGCGGGTTCGCCACCTCGCTCGTGCGGGAGGCGGCGAAACTGCCCCAGGTGGGCGAGGTCGCCGGGATGGGGACGGGCAGCATGCGGGTGAACGGCGCGCCGTCCACCGTCAGTGTCGCCGACCCGTCCAGCCTGCGCCGCGTCCTCGACTTGGACGTCACCCAAGGCGGCCTCGACGACGCCGGTACGTTCGCCGTCTCGAAGAAGGCCGCAGACGACAACGGCTGGCGCGTGGGTACCGCGGTCGGCGTGACGTTCGCGGACGGCGCCTCGCAGAAGCTCACCGTGGGCGCCGTCTACGGCAACACCGATCTGACCGGCGACTACCTCGTCCCGCGGACCGTATGGGACGCGCACACCAGGCAGCCGCTGGACACCAGGGCGTTCGTCGAGCTGAAGCCCGGCGCGTCGGTCGCGTCCGCCCGGCAGGCCCTCACCGCGCTGGCCAAGCCGTACGGGGCGCCCGAGGTGGAGTCGCGGGACGAGTTCGTGGCGGCGCAGACCGAGGAGATGGCCGGCTTCGTCAGCGTCGTCTACGGGATGCTGATCCTGGCCATCGTCGTCGCGCTGCTCGGCATCGCCAACACGCTGTCGCTGGCCGTCCACGAGCGGACCCGCGAACTCGGCCTGCTCCGTGCGGTCGGCGCGACGCGCCCGCAGATCCGGTCGATGGTGCGCTGGGAATCGGTCATCGTGGCGCTGTTCGGCACCGGCGGCGGGCTCGTCCTTGGCGTGTTCCTGGGCTGGGGCCTCGGCACCGCCCTCGGCAACCCGTTCGCGCCACCCCTCGCGCAGGTCGCGGTCATCGCCGTGGTCGGCGCGGTCGCCGGGGCGCTCGCCGCGATCCGTCCCGCGCGGCGCGCGGCGCGGCTGGCGATCCTGTCCGCCATCGCCGCCCCGTGACGTCGCCGCACCGTGACATCGCCGTACCGTGACGCACCCGTCCCCGTTCCCCCGGCGCCACGCCGGGGGAACGGGGCGTCCTCCCAGGTCGCGAGGCCGTCGCGGGGCGGGCCGCGTGTCGCGGGCGCGCCGTGGCTAAGGTAAGTCCATGCAGGTCAACCAGTCGGGCAAGCTGACCAATGTCTGTTACGACATCCGCGGGCCGGTCCTCAAGCGCGCCAAGCAGCTGGAGAACGAGGGAAGCAAGATCCTCAAGCTGCACATCGGCAACCCGGCCCCCTTCGGGTTCGAGGCCCCGCCCGAGCTCCTCCAGGACATGATCCGCAACCTGCCGGAGGCGCACGGCTACAGCGACTCCAAGGGCATCCTCCCCGCCCGCCGCGCCATCGTGCAGCGCTTCGAGGACAGCGGCGTCACCGGCGTCGACGTCGAGGACGTCTACCTCGGCAACGGCGTCTCCGAGCTCATCGTCATGACGCTGCAGGCGCTGCTCAACGACGGCGACGAGGTGCTCATCCCGACGCCCGACTACCCGCTGTGGACGGCGTCGGTGTCGCTGTGCGGGGGCACCCCCGTCCACTACCTGTGCGACGAGGACGACGGGTGGCAGCCGAGCCTGGACGACATCGAGTCCAAGATCGGCGACCGCACCCGCGCGCTGGTGATCATCAACCCGAACAACCCGACCGGCGCCGTCTACTCGCGCGAGGTGCTCGCGCGCATCGTCGAGGTCGCCCGCCGCCGCAACCTGATCATCTTCGCGGACGAGATCTACGACCGGATCCTCTACGACGACGCCGAGCACGTCCCGATCGCGTCCCTGGCCCCCGACCTGCTGTGCCTCACCTTCGGCGGCCTGTCGAAGAACTACCGCGTCGCCGGGTTCCGCTCGGGATGGGTGGTGCTGTCCGGGCCGAAGGAGCACGCCGAGTCCTACATCGAGGGCCTCGACATCCTCGCCAACATGCGGTTGTGCCCGAACGTCCCGGGGCAGCACGCCATCCAGGCCGCGCTCGGCGGCTACCAGAGCATCGACGACCTCGTCCTGCCGACCGGACGCCTCGGCGAGCAGCGCGACCGCGCCTGGAAACTCCTGAACGACCTGCCGGGCGTCAGCTGCGTCAAGCCCACGGGCGCCCTCTACGTCTTCCCGCGCCTGGACCCGGAGATGTACCCGATCGAGGACGACATGCGCTTCGCCCTCGACCTGCTGGAGCAGCAGAAGCTGCTCATCGTCCAGGGGACGGGCTTCAACTGGCCGTCCACCGACCACTTCCGCATCGTCACCCTCCAGTACGCCGACGACCTGGAGGACGCCGTCGGGCGCATCGGTGAGTTCCTCTCCGCCTACCGCGGCTAGGACGGCGTCGCGGCGGCGTCCAGCCGGCGGAGGGCGCCGCGGACGACGGCGGGATCCGTGGTCGCCCAGAACGGCGGCAGCGAGTTCTTGAGGAAGCCGCCGTAGCGGGCCGTGGCGAGCCGCGGGTCGAGGACGGCGACCACGCCGCGGTCGTCCATCGACCGCAGCAGCCGGCCCGCGCCCTGCGCGAGCAGCAGCGCCGCGTGCGTCGCCGCGACCGCCATGAACCCGTTGCCGCCGCGCGCCGCGACGGCCCGGGACCGCGCCGACGACACCGGGTCGTCCGGGCGCGGGAACGGGATGCGGTCCATGATGACGAGCTGCAGCGAGGGGCCGGGGACGTCCACGCCCTGCCAGAGCGACAGGGTGCCGAACAGGCAGGTGCGCTCGTCCTCGGCGAACTGCTTCACCAGCAGGGACGTGGAGTCGTCGCCCTGGCACAGCAGCGGGTGGGACAGGTGGTCCTTCAGCTCGTCGGCGGCCTGGCGCGCGGCGCGCATCGAGGAGAACAGGCCGAGCGTCCGCCCGCCCGCCGCCTCGATCAGCTCGGTGATCTCGGTCAGATAGGCGTCGGCGAGGCCGTCCCGCCCCGGCTGCGGCAGATGCCGCGCGACGTAGAGGATGCCCGCCTTCGGATGGTCGAACGGCGAACCGACGTCGAGCCCCGACCAGACGACCTCGGTCTCCTCGCCCTTCTCCGTCGCGGTCCGCGCGAGGCCCTCGGCGGCGGTCTTGGCGTCCTTCGGGCCGCCCTCGTCCAGCGGCGGCAGCCCCCACTGGCGGGCGAGCGGCTCGAACGACCCGCCCAGCGTGAGCGTCGCCGACGTGAGGACCGCGGTGCGCTGCTCGAACAGCGTCGCGCGCAGCAGCCCGCCGACACCGATCGGCGCCACGTGCAGCGCCGGCGGCCGCTTCGGGCGCCCCTCCGGGACGAACGGCTTCTCCAGCCACACCACGTCGAAGCGCTGCGCCATCTCGGGCTGGAACGCCTCCAGGATCCGCACGGCCGTGTCGTGCAGCTCCTCGAGCGAGGACCGCGCCGCCTTCCGCGCGGCCATGTCGCCGGGGTCGGCGTCCTTCTTCTCCGGCCCGAGCGCCGTGACGCAGGCGTGCGCGGCGTCCCGGACGGACGCCAGCGTGTTGCCCAGGCCGCCGGGCAGGACGTCCATCCGGCCCGCGGGCATCTCCTCCAGCAGGAGGCCGAGCCCTTCGGCGGCCTCCTTGAGCCGGTCGGCGAGGTGCTCCTCGGTCAGCCGCCCGCACCGCCGCGCGGCCGTCTCCACACCGGCCGCGCTCAGATCCCCGGTCGCGACCGAGGTGACCCGGTCGACCAGCTCGTGGGCCTCGTCGACGATCACAACGTCGTGCTCGGGCAGGACCTGGAACTCCTCCAGGGCGTCGATGGCCAGCAGCGCGTGGTTGGTGACGACGATGTGCGCCTCGCCGGCCTCCGCCCGCGCCAGCTCGGCGAAGCACTCGCTGCCCTGCGGGCACCGCTGCGCGCCCAGGCACTCCTTCGCCGTCACGGCGACCTGCCGCCACGCCTGCTCGCCCACCCCCGGCACCAGCTCGTCGCGGTCGCCGGTCTTGGTCTCCTCGGCCCACTCGTTCAGCCGCTTGACCTGCCGTCCGAGCGTGGACAGCTGCTGCGGGTCGAACAGGCTCGGCCCGCCGTCCTCCTCCTCCGGCACGCCCGTCTGCACCCGGTGCAGGCACAGGTAGTTGCGGCGCCCCTTGAGGATCGCGAACTTCAGCTCGGTGCCGAGCAGCGGGCCGAGGGCCTCCGCGAGCCGCGGCAGGTCGCGGTCGACGAGCTGGCGCTGCAACGCGATCGTCGCCGTGGACACCACCACGGTCGTCTTCTCCTTGACAGCGTGGCGGATCGCGGGGACCAGGTAGGCGAGCGACTTGCCCGTCCCCGTACCGGCCTGCGCGGCGACGTGCTCCCCGGAGTCGATGGCCTTCTCGACCGCCCGCGCCATCGCCACCTGCCCGGGGCGCTCGGCGCCCCCGACGGACGCGACGGCCGCGGCGAGCAGGGTCGCCATGTCGGGAATCTGGGTCTCGCTGCCGGTCAGCAGATCAGGGGCGGGCACGTCGCCCAACGCTACCGCCCGCGGCCGACACCCGCGTCCCGTCCCGCACGACCGCGCCCCGAATCACCCGGGAGTTATCCACAGTTCCGAGAGCCGCGGCGGCGCCTCCGCCGCCCCTGGCAACCTCGACCCATGACATCACTGGTGATCCGCTCCGCCCAGGACGCCATCGCGGCCGTCCCCTACCTGCTCGGCTTCCACCCCTCGCGCAGCCTCGTCGTCATCGGCTTCGAGGGACGATCCGGCGGCACATGCGCGATCCGGCTCGACTTACCGGCGCCGGGCGCCGCCGAACGCGTCGCCGCCGTCCTGGCCGGCAACGGCTTCGCCCGCTCGCTCCTGCTCGGGTACGGCCCGCCGGGCGAGGTGGCGGAGGCCGCCCGGCCCATGCGCGCGGCCCTGGCCGCCGCCGGCGTCCCCGTCGCCGAGGCCATCCGCGTCGCCGACGGCCGCTGGTGGTCGCTCACCTGCGACGACGTCTGCTGCCCACCCGAAGGCACCCCGTACGACATCTCCGCCAGCGCCGTCGCCGCCGAGGCGACCTTCGGAGGCCACGTGGCCCTGGCCGACCGCGCCGAGCTGATCGCCTCCGTCCGGCCGCCCGAGGGCCCTGCCCGCACCGCTATGCGCCGCGCCGCCGAGCGCGCCGAGCGGCGCTACCTGGCCCGGCCGATCTCGTCCGCCGAAGACGACCTCGCCTTCGTCCTCGCGCTGACGGCCCGCGCCCGCACCGGCTCCCGCCCGACCGACGACGAGGTCGCCTGGCTCGGCCTCGTCCTCACCGACCCGCGCGTCCGCGACGAGACCTGGATCCGCCTCGAAGAGGACGCATCGGCCGCCGACATCGCGTTCTGGCGCGACATCGTCCGCCGCGTCGACCCCGCCCGCGTCCCGGCGCCCGCGTCCCTGCTGGCTTTCGCCGCCTACTCCGTCGGCGACGGCGGCCTGGCCAACGTCGCCCTGCAGCGCGCCCTGGACGCCGACCCCGCCTACTCCATGGCCGTCATCCTCCGCGAAGTGGTCAACGCAGGCATCGCACCCGCCAAACTGCGGACGGGCATGGCCCGTCCGCAGAACCTGGACCGTTCGGCGAACGGCGGAGCGCGAGCGGCCTGGTGACCGGACTACCGGGAGGAAAGCCATGGTGCAGACGGAGGTCGGTGGCGCGTGCGGCGTCGTGGGTGACCGCAGCCGCGAGGGCGGCGGGCAGCGTGAGCATGCCGAGCACCTGGGCGCCGGGTTCTGAAGGACCACTGTCAGCCGGCGTCGTCGAGCACCTCGCGGAGCCTGCGCGCGAAGGCCTCGGGCTGCCCGGCGTAGCCGGACTCGCCGCCGACGAAGCCACCATGGTGACTCGGGAAGACGGCCGGTCGCTGACCGAGCAGCTCGGCCATCGCCACCGAGGTGCGTGCGGTGAAGGTATCCCCGGACTCCTCGCCCACCGCGATCACGATCCTTGCCGGTGCCGCGGTCAGCGCGTCGACGTCGGGCCGGTAGTCGCTGATCGCCCACGACCGGTCGGACAGCAGCGGATCGTCACGGGACCGGTCGTCCTCGGTCGGCAGCCCGAACGCGGCGGGGGCCGGCGCGGGCTGGGCGAAGTAGGCGTCGGTGAACTCGCCCTGCCACGACGTCATCACGATGAAGGCCGCCATGCCGGCGCCCGAGCCCGCGTCCTCGTAGGCGTCGCGGACGCCGGCCCGGGCGCGCTCGGCGGCCCGGGCGTCGGGAAGCACCGCGATGAGCGGCGGCTCGTGCGCCACGAGGGTGGTCACGCACTCGGGGTGGGCGGTCACGAGCGCGAGCGCGGTCACCGCCCCGCCGCTGCTCGCGAACATCTCGACCGGGCCCGCGCCGAGCGCCTCGATGAGGGCGTGCAGGTCGCCGGCCTGGGTCTCGGGCACCTGGTCGACGCGGCCGTCCTTGCGGATGCTGCGGCCGAGACCGCGCGGATCGTAGGTGACCACGGTGCGGTCAGGGAAGTGCGACGCCAGCGCACCGAAGCCGCCGGCGTCCATGGGCTGGCCGACCATGAACAGCGGCGGGCGCCCGCCGGCGGCCGGCGGCGGCCCGTGGACGTCGTAGACGAGGTCGACCTCGGGAGTCTCGAGTACCTGCGTAGTCATGACCAAACTGACTCCGGCCGCTACCAAGACTCATCGGCCCCGGATCGACCAGGACGCCGAGCACGGGGACGAGCCCGCGACCCGCGCCACCCGAGGGCCCCCGGCCTCCGGCCTCCGGGACTCCGCGGGCGGGTCAGGAGGAGACGGCCTGGCCCGGGGTGCCGGGGTCGATGCGCCGGTCGCGGTTGCGGTCGTTCCAGGCGCGCATGCGGGGCGGGTAGCCGACGATCTGGACGTCGTAGACGGGCAGGCCGAGGTCGCGGGCCACCTTGCCGATGACCTTGGGGGAGCCGACGCGGCGGCGGGTCCACTCGCCGTCGTGGGCGACGGCGACGGCCGTGGTGTCGGTGGCGTACGTCTCGGGCTCGACGAAGAACTCGACGCCGCGGCGGGCGCGGGCGAAGGCGATCAGCGCCTCGATGTCGGAGTCCGTCGCCTCCCTGTCGAGCCTGGTCACCGTGGACCCGCGGTGCCTGCGGATCCCGAACCGGTCCCGGAACCTCATCCCTCACCCCGTCGTCGGGTCCCGCCCGGAGGAGCTCCGGAGCGGGCTTGCGGTGTACGACGATAACGAGACCGGCGGCGCCCTGGTTCCCGACACAGCGGCGACGACCCCGGCGGGCCGGGGGGCCGCGCCCTAGACTGGCGCCTTCGGGGGATCATCACGCGGGGGTGTCGATGAACGGGCCGAACCTTGTTCGGCGGGTGGCCGGAGCCGTGCTCGCGGTCGCGGTGTTCGGGCTCCTGAGCACCCTCACCCCGGCCCAGGGCCAGGTGGGACCCATCGCGCGCGCCGAGCCCGCGAAGGCGAAGACCCCGCCGCGACCGGCCGCGCCTCCGAAGCCGCCGCCGCCCGACTGCGCGCGGGCCAAGTGCCTGGCGCTGACGTTCGACGACGGGCCCGCGGAGAGCACCGCGGAGCTGCTCGACATCCTCGCCGCCCGCAAGGTCCGGGCGACGTTCTTCATCGTGGGGGAGAACGCGGCGAAGCATCCGGAGCTCGTGCGGCGCGAGCTGGAGGCCGGGCACGAGATCGCCGACCACAGCTACACCCATGCCGACCTCGGGCGGGCGTCCCACAAGAAGATCATGGACGAGCTGACCCGGACGCAGGACGCGATCCGGCGGGCGTCCGGGGTCACGCCCACCCTGCTCAGGCCGCCCTACGGGTCGACCTCCGAGCGGCTGACGAAGATCACGCGGGAGCTGGGGATGGCCCAGGTGCTGTGGTCGGTCGACCCCCTCGACTGGGAGCACCGCGACACCGCCTACGTCGAGAAGCGGGTGCTGAAGGCGGCGCGGCCGGGTTACATCGTGCTGATGCACGACATCCATCCGACGAGCGTGAAGGCCGTCCCGAAGATCATCGACCGGCTGGCCGCCGAGGGGTACGTGTTCGTCACGGTGCCCGAGCTGTTCGGCGGGCGCCTGACCCCCGGGAAGGAGTACGTCCAGCGGAATTCAGGGGATCCTCAGGGTCTTCCCTGATGGCCCCGCGGCGGTGCCGCGCGGAGCATGGGCGTATGAACAGCAGCTACGCGGTGGGGGATCTGCGGGTCTCGGACGCCGAGCGGGAACCGGTCATCCAGCGGCTTCAGGACGCCTACGCCGAGGGGCGGCTCGACGAGGACGAGTTCGACATGCGCGTGCAACTGGCGATGACGGCCAAGACGCGCAACGACCTCGGCGCCGTCCTCCTCGATCTGGTGCCCGTCCCGGCGGCGCCCGTGCCGGCCGGGGGCGAGGCCGCCACGGGCGAGGACCGGATGCTGGCCGCCGCCGCGCACGCGGTCGCCGTCCCCACGCTGTTCGTCGGCCCGCTGGTGCTGATGCTGCTGAGCGGCAAGCGGTCGCCCTACGTCCGGCGGCAGGCGGCGGAGGCCGTGAACTTCCAGGTGACGCTGCTGCTGCTCACGATCGTCACCTTCGGCGTCGGCGGGGTCGTGTACGCGGTGGCGTGGGTGCTGTCGGCGATCGCGGCCGTCTTCGCGCTGACCGGCCAGACGTTCCGCTATCCGTGGATCCTGCGCCTGGTGAAGTGACGCGGGGCGCGCGGGCCTGGCGTTGAACGCGGCTCGGGTTTGTCGGAGGACCCCTCCGGGGAGGGTTGACGTGGTCGCGTCGAGCGCGACCGGCCGCCTCCAGGAGATGGAACGACGCCTATGCGCACGCCCGTGGGTTTATTCCCCTCTCTACCTGTGACTCCTTTAACGTCCGAGTTATGTGGACCATGCATGGGATGATCGATTAACTATGCGAGGGAGGGGTAGATGACGGAGCTTGCGATCAAGGGCGATCACCAGCGGGCGGTGGAGGCGCTCAGGAGGTCCTACCAGGCCATTCCGGAGGGCACGCCGGTGCGGCTGGCCAAGCGGACCTCGAACCTGTTCCGGTGGCGCGACCCCTCGGCGGCGCCCGGCCTGGACGTCTCCGGCTTCGACAAGGTGCTGAGCGTCGACCCGGACGAGCGGACCGCGCAGGTCCAGGGCATGACCACCTACGAGGACCTGGTCGACGCGACGCTGCCGCACGGGCTGATGCCGACGGTCGTCCCCCAGCTGAAGACGATCACGCTGGGCGGGGCGGTGACCGGGCTCGGCATCGAGTCGACGTCGTTCCGCGACGGGCTGCCGCACGAGGGCGTCCTGGAGCTGGAGGTCCTCACCGGCGACGGGCAGGTCGTCACGGCGACGCGCGACAACGAGCACAAGGACCTGTTCTACGGCTTCCCGAACTCCTACGGGACGCTCGGCTACAGCCTCCGGTTGAAGATCGAGCTGCGCCCCGTCCGGCCCTACGTCCGGCTGCGGCACCTGCGGTTCACCGACGCGGCGGAGCTCGCCCGCGTCCTGGGGGAGATCACCGAGTCCGGGACGTTCGAGGACGAGACCGTCGACTTCATGGACGGGACGGTCTTCGGCGCGGACGAGCAGTACATCACGCTCGGCTTCTTCGCCGACTCCGCGCCCTACACCTCCGACTACACCGGCCAGAAGATCTACTACAGGTCGATCCAGCAGCGGTCGGTCGACTTCCTCACGATCCGCGACTACATCTGGCGCTGGGACACCGACTGGTTCTGGTGCTCGGGCGCGTTCGGCGTGCAGAACCCGACGGTCCGGCGGCTGTGGCCCGACAAGTTCAAGCGCTCCGACGTGTACCGCAAGCTGGTCGCCTACGACCGCCGGTACCAGCTCGTCGCGCGCGCGGAGCGGTGGCGGGGGCTGCGGCCCCGCGAGGACGTCATCCAGGACATCGAGGTGCCGGTCGAGCGGCTTCCGGAGTTCCTGGAGTTCTTCCACGACAAGGTGGGCATGAGCCCGATCTGGCTGTGCCCGCTGCGCGCGAAGGAGCGGTGGCCGCTGTACCCGCTCGACGTGGGCCGCCCCTACGTGAACGCCGGTTTCTGGGGGACGGTGCGGATCCCGCCGGGGCAGATCCCCGAGTACCACAACCGGCTCATCGAGCGTAAGGTCGCCGCCCTCGACGGCCACAAGTCCCTGTACTCGACGGCCTTCTACGGCCGGGACGAGTTCTGGCGGTACTACGACGGGGAGACCTACCGGCGGCTCAAGGGGGTCTACGATCCGCGCGGGCGGCTGCTGGACCTCTACGACAAGTGCGTGCGCGGACGCTGACCAGGCGCCCGCAGTTCGGGGGAGCCCCGCGCGGGAGGCGGCCCGACCGCCGCCGCCCGGGCCGGGGCGGAGAGACAGGAGGAACCACAATGACGCTGGCCAGGGTCTTCGAGCAGCTCGCCGGGGCTGAGGCGCCAGTGGAGTTCACGGCCTACGACGGATCTCGGGCGGGGGTGCCCGGCGCCGACATCCGTTTCGACGTGCGCTCACCGTACGCGGTCTCGTACCTGCTGCACTCGCCGGGCGCGCTGGGGCTCGCCCGCGCCTACGTCACCGGCATGATCGACGTCGACGGCGACATGATCACGGCGCTGACCACGATGCAGCAGGTGCTCAGCGACGTGACGCCGCGCGACAAGGCGAGGATCGCCGGCCGGGTGCTGCGCGATCCGCTGCTGCGCGCGGCGGCGTCGCGCCGGCTGGACCCGCCCCCGCAGGAGGCGCCGTTCAGCCGCATCCCGTCGTGGCTCCGGCACTCCAAGAAGCGGGACGCGCGGGCCATCTCCCACCACTACGACGTGTCCAACACCTTCTACGAGTGGGTGCTCGGCCCCTCGATGGCCTACACCTGCGCGTGCTACCCGCATGAGGGCGCCACTCTGGAAGAGGCGCAGTTCAACAAGCACGACCTGGTGGCCAAGAAGCTCGGGCTGAAGCCGGGGATGCGGCTGCTGGACGTCGGCTGCGGCTGGGGCGGCATGGTGATGCACGCCGCGAAGGAGTACGGGGTCAAGGCGCTCGGCGTCACGCTGTCCAAGCAGCAGGCCGAGTGGGCGCAGAAGGCGATCGCCGACCGGGGCCTGTCCGACCTCGCGGAGGTCCGGCACATGGACTACCGCGACGTGGCCGAGACCGGCTTCGACGCGGTGAGCTCCATCGGCCTGACCGAGCACATCGGGAAGAAGAACCTCCCGGCCTACTTCTCCTTCCTCCACGGGAAGCTGAAGAAGGGCGGTCGGATGCTGAACCACACCATCACGCGTCCGGACAACACGTCTCCTTCCCGCAAGGAGAACGGGTTCATCAACCGGTACGTGTTCCCGGACGGCGAGCTGGAGGGCCCGGGCTACGTCCAGAGCCAGATGAACGACGCGGGGTTCGAGATCCGGCACCAGGAGAACCTGCGCGAGCACTACGCGCGCACGCTCACCGGCTGGTGCGAGAACCTCGACGCGCACTGGGACGAGGCAGTCGCCGAGGTCGGCGAGGGAACCGCCCGCGTGTGGCGCGTCTACATGGCGGGCTGCGTGCTCGGCTTCAACCAGAACTGGATCCAGCTGCACCAGACGCTCGGCGTGAAGCTGGAGGACGACGGCACGAGCCGCATGCCGCTGCGCCCCGACTGGGGATCGTGACGACGGCCGCTTCGAACGGCGACGAGCCGACCGGAACATTCCGGTCGGCTCGTCGCCGTTTCGGGGCCGTCAGGCACGCGCCTTCTCCCAGGCCGCGCTGGTGAGGAAGTAGGTGTCGTAGATCTCCTGGACGTCCAGGAGGCTTTCGGGCGGGACCTTCCCGTAGGCGATGCGCTCCAGGTGGCGGAAGTACTCGAAGCGCTCGACGCCGGGGGTGATGACGATGAGGATGTCGGCGCTCTCCCCGGGGGCCGCTGCGAAGGCGTGCGGCAGGCCGGGCGGGACGACGACGAGGTCGCCGCGTTCCGCGGTCACCACCTGCTCGCCCGAGAGGAGTTGGGCGGCGCCGTCCAGCATGTAGAACATCTCGGCGGAACCGTCGTGGCGGTGCGGTTTGGCGCCGTCCGCGCCGGTGGCCAGGGTGACGCGCTGGGTGGAGAGGGCGCCGCCGGTCGAGCCGCTGTCGGCCAGCAGCCTGATGGTGACGGGGGAGCGGCCGATCACCTCGGCCTCGGCGGAACGGACGATCACGGACTCGTCGAAGTCCGGTGAGATCAGCGACATGCGAGGGGCTCCTTGTCCGGGACAGGGGAGGGGGTCAGACGGCGAACAGCAGGACCGCGCTGGCGAGCACGGCCACGGCGGTGGCGAAGTGAATGCCGAACGCGACGGCCTTCGTGCCGCCGTGGCGCCGCACGATCAGGGTGTCGCCGAGCGGTGCGATGGCCACGACCAGCATGTACCAGCCCGCGGCGTGGGCGCCGGCGAAAGCGATCAGGGCGAGGCCGAGGAGGCCGGTCGTCAGGTCGCGCAGCCCCTTGATCCTCAGGTAGGCGATGTCGCCGTCGGCCTTGGCGGGGACGCCGTAGCCGGCGGCCGCCGGGTACGGCGCGGTGAGGAACCGCGCGCCGATGAGAACGCAGAACAGGGCGAGCACGACGGCCAGTCCGTAGGCGATGGGGGTCAGCATGGCGTCTCCATGAGTGCTAGCAGTGCTAGGAACGAGAACGACGCTAGCATAGCGTCGACAGGATGGCTAGCAATGCTAGGATCACTGCCATGTCGATCCAGGGACGCCGGGAGCGAGAGCGGGCGGAACGCGAGAAGCTGATCATCACGGCGGCGCGGGAGCTGGCCGAGAGCGAGGGCTGGGACGCGGTGACGACGCGCCGGCTCGCCGCGGAGATCGAGTACAGCCAGCCCGTCCTCTACAGCCACTTCAAGGGCAAGGGCGCCATCATGGCGGCGGTCGCGGTCGAGGGGTGCGCCGAGCTCGCGGACGAGCTGCGGCGGGCGCGCACGGCGGCGTCCGGGCCCGCCGAGGCGCTGGCGGGGGTCGCGGCGGCCTACACCGACTTCGCGGAGCGCAGGCCCGCCCTCTACGACGTGATGTTCGTCAGGGACGTCGACCTGCCGTTCGCGACCCCCGAGGCGCCGCCCGCGCTCCAGGAGGCGTTCGGCGAGCTGCGCGAGACCGTCCGGCCGTTCGCGGGCGGGGACGACGTGGACGTGCTCACCGAGACGCTCTGGAGCGGCCTGCACGGCCTGCTCATCCTGATGCGCGACGGGCGCATGCACCGCGAGCACCACGAGCTTCGCACGGCCGTCCTGCTCCGCCGCTTCTCCGCCTGACCCCGCCCGCCGCGGCCGGAGGCGGGCCGGTCAGCCGGCGGCCGTGCGGCCCGCGCTGGTGGCCTTGATGGCGCCGTCGGGGGTGAAGGCGACCGTCACCTGGCCGCCCTGCGGGGCGACGCCCTCGATGATCTCCTCGCTCTCCCGGATCCGGCACCCGTGGTGGGTGAGGAAACCGCGCACGACGCGGCGCTGCTCGGTGGGGAAGATCTCGGCGGCGGTCATCATCAGGCGCGTCGCCGAGAGCGGGTCGAACTCGGCCGCGGGCAGGGCCGGGTCGTCGACGTGGAAGTAGAACGAGCCCTGCCCGTCGTTCACGCGGCAGCTCTGCACGCCGTTGCCGCCGAGCAGCGCGGCGGCGGCGATGGCCATGGTGGTCGCGGCCTGGTGCGGGTCGGGGAAGCCGGAGAGGTCCAGACGTCCCGCCGTCAGTTCCGGAACGGCGCGGCGCGCGCCGTGCTCGCGGACCGCGGCCAGCGGGGCGACGGCGGGCACGCCGACGCCGTAGTGCGGGTTGGCCCACGCCCACAGCCACGTGTCGCTCACGTGGGAGAAGCTGCCGAGGAACGTCATGCCGTGGAGGGTGCGTCCGCCAGCGGTGATGGTGCGCGCGTCGACGTCGAAGGCGATGTCGCCGTCACCGACGGCGGTGTTGAGGACGTTCTGGCGCTGGATCGCCGCGGCCGACCCCGCACTGGCGAACGCCTCGAACTCCGGGCTGTAGCAGCTGAGCCCGCTCAGGAACTCCGACCAGAATCGGGCACTGCGTTCGTCGCCCCGGCGCCGGTAGAGGTCGCCGAGCCTGCGGGCGGCGTGCTCGGCGCCGGCCTCCTGCACCGATCTGCGGAACCAGCCGATGGCGGCGTTCTCGTCGCCCGCCTTCTGCGCGTGGTCGCCGAGGCAGAAGGCGGCCTTGGGATGCCCGAGATCGGCGGCCAGCCGCCACGCCTGGAGCCGCCCGGCGGGATCGCCCCTGTCCTGGCGCACGAACCCCAGGTTGAACGCGGCGCCGCCGTTGCCGCGCTCGGCGGCGCGGAGGTACCAGGTCTCCGCCGCTTCGAGGTCGCCCTTGCCGTCGTCGTCGTACAGCCGGCCGAGGTTGAACGCGGCCTTGTCCGAGCCGAGCTCCCAGGCCCGGCGGAAGAAGTCCATGGCCTGTTCGACGTCGCCCCTGTTCTCCAGCAGGATGCCCAGGTTCAGGGCGCCGCCCGAGAAGCCGCCCTCGGCGGACCGCCGGTACCAGCGTTCGGCGGTCTCCAGGTCGCCGTCCCGCTCCGCGCCGTAGCCGACCTCGAAGGCGCTCTCGGGAAGCCCCGCCTCGGCGGCCCGCCGCCACCACGCCAGGGCCTCCCGGTCGTCGCCGCGCTCCGCCGCGAGGGACCCGAGCTCGTGGGCGCCCCCCGGATGCCCGGCTTCGAACGCCTCCCGCAGCAGCTCCTCGGCCTCCGCGAGGTTCCCGCCGCGCCTGGCCTCCAGGCCGCGCTCGTACGGTTCGACTGATCCGGCCGGGTACTCGGTCATCGCACGCCCCCTCTGAGTGATCACAGGTTCACGGGATCGACGCTGCGCGCCCGATCCGGGTTCCCGCCGGCGTCCATGCGTCCGAAACCGCTCCGCACGCATGGACGGGCGGCCCCTCCCGGTGGTAAGCCCGGGGGAAGAACGGGCCGTGCCGCGGCCCGTGGAGTGCTGGAGCCCCCATGGAACACGACTATGTCATCGTCGGCGCCGGGTCCGCGGGGTGCGCCCTGGCCGCTCGCCTCTCCGAGGACGCCTCCGTCACCGTGGCCCTCCTGGAGGCGGGCGGCCCGGACGACAAGAGCGAGATCCACATCCCGGCCGCGTTCCCGAAGCTCTTCAAGACCGAGTACGACTGGGACTACAGCACCGCCGGGCAGCCCGAGCTGGACGGGCGCGAGCTGTACTGGCCGCGGGGGAGGACGCTCGGCGGGTCGTCATCGCTGAACGCGATGATGTGGGTGCGCGGGCACTACGACGACTACGACGACTGGGACGTCCCCGGCTGGTCGTACGAGGACGTCGTCCCGTACTTCAAGCGCGTGGAGGGGCGCGTCGGCAGCAACAAGGGCGACGTGTACGGCACCTCCGGCCCGGTCACGATCTCCGAGCAGCGCAGTCCGAACGTGACCACGCGGGCGTTCCTGGAGGCGTGCGCCGCCACCGGCCTCAACAGGTTGCCGGAGCTGAACGGCCCGTCCAACGAGGGGTACGCGCTCACGCCGGTCAGCCAGCGGCGCGGGAGGCGGTGCAGCGCGGCCGACGCCTACCTGCGTCCCGCGCGGAAGCGTCCCAACCTGACCGTCGTGACGGGCGCGCAGGTGTCGCGGGTGCTGATCGAGGACGGCCGGGCGACCGGCGTGGAGTACGGCGGCGGGCGCGTCACGGCGCGCCGCGAGGTGATCCTGGCCGCGGGCGCGGTCGGGTCGCCGCACCTGCTGATGCTGTCCGGCGTCGGCGACCCCGAGCACCTGCGGAGCGCGGGCGTGGAGCCGGTCGTGGAGTCCCCGCAGGTGGGGCGCCATCTCCAGGACCACCTGTCGGTCGGCGTCGTCCGGCACTGCCCGAGGAAGGTCACGCTCGCGGGCGCGGAGTCGCTGCCGAACATCGCCCGCTACCTGCTCGCCCGGCGCGGGCCGTTCACCTCCAACGTGGGCGAGGCGGTCGTGTTCACCAAGAGCGCCCCCACCCTGCACGCCCCCGACCTCGAACTCATCTTCGCGCCGGCCCCCTACGTCGCGCACGGGCTCACCCCGCCGACCGAGCACGGCGTGACGCTCGGCGTCGTGCTGCTGCGGCCCGAGTCGTCCGGGCGCGTCTCGCTCGCGTCCGCCGACCCGGCCGCGCCGCCGGTGATCGACCCCGCCTACCTGACGGAGGAGAGCGACCTGCGGCGCCTGATGCACGGCGTGCGGCGCGCGGAGGAGCTGCTGGCCGCCGACGCGCTCAGGCCCTTCGTCGGCGACGTCATGCAGCCCTACGTGGGGGCGGACGACGAGGACGCGCTGGCCGCCTACGTCCGGGGGCACTCCGAGACGCTCTACCACCCCACCGGCACGTGCCGGATGGGCACCGACGCCGGCTCGGTCGTCGACCCGGACCTGCGCGTCCGCGGCGTCGAGGGGCTCCGGGTCGCGGACGTGTCGATCCTGCCGCAGATCACCCGGGGCCACACCAACGCCCCCGCCATCATGATCGGAGAGAAGGCCGCCGACCTGGTCAGGACGCCAGCCAGCTGAGCACGCGCTCGTTCACCTCGGCGGGGCGGTCCAGCTGGAGGAAGTGGCCGGCGCCGCCGATCCGCTCGGCCCGCGATCCGGGCGGGAGGGCGGCCCGGACGGCGTCGAGGTCCACCGCGTCCGCGGCGACGCAGCCGTCCTCGGCGCCGTGCAGGTAGAGCACGGGGCGCTCGCCCACGATGGTGGTCGCCTGCTGCTCGGCCGCGTACCGGTCGACGAGCCGGGACGGGTCGAGCATCGCGCGGTAGTACCCGATCGCCGCCGCGGCGTTGTCCGGCGCGGCGAGGCACTCCATCACGCGGTCGACGTCCGCGGACCGGTCGCGGCCGTCGTCGGGGGACCAGTCGCGCCACAGCCCCTCGACGAACGACCGGCCGAACGCGAGCTCGGCCAGCGGCGTCTGGAAGACGAAGATGTAGAACGAGCGCTTGAGCTGCTCGTAGTCGAAGAACGAGGTCGCCATCACCGAGATGGGCGGAACGGACATGGCGACCGCCTTGCGCCAGCGTTCCGGGGCGGCGTTGACGGCGCCGTAGGTGGCGAAGGCGCCCCAGTCGTGACCGACGACCACGGCGTCGGGGCCGCCGCCGAGCGCCTCGTGCAGGGCGATGGCGTCGGCGGCGAGGGCGCCGCTCTGGTACGCGCCGTCCGCGGGGACGGACGTGGGGGCGTAGCCGCGCATGAAGGGGGCCACGGCGCGGTGGCCGGCGGCGGCCAGCTCCGGCATGAGGTGCCGCCAGGTGTGCGGGGAGTCGGGGAAGCCGTGCAGCAGCAGCGCCAGGGGCCCGTCCTGGGGGCCGGCGGCGAGGTATCCGAAGTCGAGCCCGTTCGCGTTGACCGATCCGGTCGTGATGTCGCCCATGTACGCCTCCTCGGTTCGCGGCGAACGGTACCCGCGGCTCCGCGGCGCCGGACCGGCAGGGCCCTCTCTCTTCGGATATCGGCGTATCACCATGTATTTACAGCGGAATCCGCAGTCACATAGCATCAGAGCAACTGGATCGATCGCACCGAGGGAATCGTGATGACGGAGTCGGACGTGACCAGCCAGCAGCACGACGCGATGCAGAGGGCGGCGCGCGACCATCTGTGGATGCACTTCGCGCGGCACTCGGCGGCCCCGGACGGCGGCGAGATCCCGGTGATCGTCCGCGGGGAGGGCCCCTACGTCTACGACTCGGCGGGCCGCCGCTACCTGGACGGCCTCGCCGGGCTGTTCACCGTCCAGGCCGGGCACGGCCGCGAGGAGCTGGCGCAGGCCGCCGCCAAGCAGGCCGCCGAGCTGGCCTACTTCCCGATCTGGTCGTACGCGCACCCGAAGGCCGTCGAGCTGGCCGAGCGGCTCGCCGCCCTCGCGCCCGGCGACCTGAACCGCGTCTTCTTCACCACCGGCGGCGGCGACGCGGTGGAGAGCGCGTGGAAGCTCGCCAAGCACTACTTCAAGCTCACCGGGAAGCCGGGCAAGCACAAGGTGATCAGCCGGGCGGTCGCCTACCACGGCACCCCGCACGGCGCGCTGTCGATCACCGGCCTGCCCGGCCTGAAGGCGCCGTACGAGCCGCTCGTGCCGAGCGGCTTCCGGGTGCCGAACACCAACATCTACCGGGCCGCCGAGCACCGCGACGACCCCGAGGCGTTCGGCCGGTGGGCCGCCGACCGGATCGAGGAGGTCATCGAGTTCGAGGGCGCCGACACCGTCGCCGCCGTGTTCCTGGAGCCGGTGCAGAACGCCGGCGGCTGCTTCCCGCCGCCGCCCGGCTACTTCGAGCGCGTCCGGGAGATCTGCGACCGGCACGACGTCCTGCTGGTGTCGGACGAGGTGATCTGCGCGTTCGGCCGTCTCGGCACGACGTTCGGCGCGGAGCGGTTCGGCTACACGCCGGACGTCATCACCTTCGCCAAGGGTGTGACGTCCGGGTACGCGCCGCTCGGCGGGATGCTCGTGGCCGACCGCCTGTTTGAGCCGTTCAAGGGCGGGACGGAGATGTTCGCGCACGGCTACACGTTCGGCGGGCACCCGGTGTCGGCGGCGGTCGCGCTGGCCAACCTCGACCTGTTCGAGCGCGAGGACCTGAACGGGCACGTCCTGCGCAACCGGGACGCGTTCCGGGGCACGCTGGAGCGGCTGCGCGACCTGCCGATCGTCGGGGACGTGCGCGGCGACGGCTACTTCTACGGCATCGAGCTGGTCAAGGACCAGGACACGCGGGAGACCTTCGACGACGAGGAGTCCGAGCGCCTGCTGCGCGGGTTCCTCGACAAGGCCCTCTACGAGGCGGGCCTGTACTGCCGGGCCGACGACCGCGGCGACCCCGTCGTCCAGCTGGCGCCGCCGCTGATCTGCGACCAGGGGCACTTCGACGAGATCGAGCAGATTCTGCGCTCCGTCCTCCAGGAGGCGTGGACGCGGTTGTGACCGGACGCCGGGGGGCGCGGGCGCGCCACGCCCCCGGCGAACCGGTGTGAGGCGCGTCACCCCGCCGATCAGTGTGCGCTTGCATCTTTACTTTGAGAGGGTGCATGTAAACCGAATCGGGTTCGGACATGACGAGGTGGTGGGCGCGTGCTCAAGGTCGACGACATCAACCTGACCGACTGGGATTTCTGGCGGCGGCCGCACGACTACCGGCACGAGGCCTTCAAGGCGCTGCGCTGGCACGCCGGCCTCATCCGCTACGAGGAGCCGGACATCGTCATCGCCCCCCAGGGCCCCGGCTACTACGCGCTGACCCGGCACGCCGACGTCGTCGAGGCGTCCCGCCGCCCGCAGGACTTCTGCTCCGGCAGGGGCGCCATCAGCATCCCGGACATGCCGGGCGACATGCACGAGTACTTCGGCTCGATGATCAGCATGGACGACCCCCGGCACGCCAAGATCAGGCGGATCGTGTCCCGGGCGTTCTCGCCCCGCATGATCCAGCGGTTCGAGGACCGGGTCGAGGCGGTCGCGGGCCAGATCGTCGAGAACGTGGCGGCGGGCGGCGGGACGGGCGACTTCGTCGCCGACGTCGCCGCCCGGCTCCCCCTGAAGATCATCTGCGACATGATGGGCATCGCCGAGGAGCAGTACAGGACCGTCCTGGACGCCACGAACGTCATCCTCGCGGGCAACGACCCCGAGTTCATCCCGACGGCGGAGCCGGAGCAGATGGCGATGGCGCTGCTCGGCGCCGGCGAGACGCTGCGCGGCCTGGTCGAGGACCTCGGGCGGCAGCGCCGCGCGAACCCCACCGACGACCTCACCTCCGCCCTGGTGAACGCCAACCTCGACGGCGAGTCGCTCACCGACCAGGAGCTCGGCTCGTTCTTCATCCTGCTGGTCGTCGCCGGCAACGAGACCACCCGCAACGCGATCGCCCACGGCCTCGACCTGTTCACCCGCAACCCCGACCAGCGGGCCCTGCTCACCGAGGACTTCGACGGCCGCATGCCCGGCGCGGTCGAGGAGATCGTCCGGTACGTCTCGCCGGTCATCTGGATGCGCCGGACCGCGACCCGCGACACCGTGCTGAACGAGCACGAGATCAAGGAGGGCGACAAGCTCGTCCTCTACTACTGGTCGGCCAACCGGGACGAGTCGGTCTTCACCGACCCGGACCGGTTCGACATCCTGCGCGACCCGAACCCGCACGTCGGGTTCGGCGGGCCCGGGCCGCACTTCTGCCTCGGCGCGCACCTGGCCAGGCGCGAGATCACCGTGATGTTCCGCGAGCTGCTGCGCCGCACGCCCGCCCTCCGCGCCTCCGGCGACCCCGACCGCCTGGAGTCCAACTTCATCAACGGGATCAAGCGCCTGCCCTACACGATCTGAGCCCGGCTACCAGGGCAGGGGGCCGTCCTCGGCGAGGAACGCGCCCGTCGGGCCGCCGTCGCCGAGGAGGGCCACCCCGGCGATCACGGACGCCCCCTGCTCCGGCGTCCGGTGCCCGGCGTGGTCGTTGAGATCCGTCGCGCAGTACCCGGGCGTGGTGGCGTTCACCGTGACCGAGGTGCCGGCCAGCTCCTTGGCGTAGGCGACGGTGACGGCGTTCAGCGCCGACTTCCAGCGAGCCGAGTTCGCTGGAGACGTTGACGATCCGCCCGGCGGGGGAGCGGCGCAGCAGCGGGAGCATCGCGTTGGTGACCGCGACGACGCCGAACACGTTGGTCTCGAACGCGGTCCGGACCAGGTCCGGCGCCGTCCGGCTCGGCGGGAAGCCGGTGGCCCCCGTCGTGGTGATCCCGGCGTTGTTGACCAGGATGTCGAGTCGGCCGAACTCGGCGTCGATCCCCTTGGCGGCGGCCTCGACGGTGTCGGCGTCGGTGACGTCCAGCCGGACGAAACGGGCGTCGATCCCCTTGGCGGCGAGCGCGGCGGCGGCCGGCTCGCCGCGCTCGGCCGACCGCGCCCCGAGCAGGACGGTGACGCCGCCGCGGCCGAGGAGGCGGGCCGTCTCGAAGCCGATGCCCTTGTTGGCTCCGGTGATGAGTGCGATCTGTGTCGTCATGCCGTCCAGGTTCACCGGCGGCGTCCGGGCTGAGGAGAGACCGGCCGAAGCTGGGATCGGCCGTACCACCCTCGGCCCGGCGGCCGCTCCGGAGTATCGGACATGCTGGAGGCCATGGACAGACAAGAGACGGCGGCGTTCCTGCGTTCCCGGCGGGCCCGCATCCAGCCCGCCGACGTCGGGCTCCCGGGAGGGACGCGCCGCCGGACCCCCGGTCTGCGCCGGGAAGAGGTCGCGCGACTGGCGGGCATGTCGGTGGACTACTACATCCGGCTGGAGCAGGGACGCGGGCCTCGCCCGTCCAGGCAGATCCTCGGTGCGCTGGCGCGCGCGCTGAGGCTGACCGACGATGAGCGCGCCTACCTCTACGGCCTCGCCGGCGAGGCGCCGGAACCGCCGAGCGGCCCTTCGCGGGACGTCCCGCCGGGGATCGTGCACCTGCTCGAACGGCTGGACGACACGCCCGCCTACGTGCTGAGCGCCCGGCAGGACATCATCGCCTGGAACCCGCTCGCGGCGGCGCTCATGACCGAGATCGCCGCGATGGCGCCCGGTGACCGCAACGTCGTCCGCTGGCTGTTCACCGGCTCCGACATCGAGCGGTACGGCGCCGACGAGTACCTGACGCGGTTCGCCCGCGGGCTGGTGGCCGACCTGCGGGCGGCGTTCGGCCGGTATCCGGGCGACGCCGGCATCGCCGGGCTCGTCGCCGAGGTCGCCGGCCGCAGCGCGCTGTTCGCCCGGCTCTGGGACGAGGGCGAGGTCGAGATCAGGCGCGGCAGCCGCAAGCGCATGACGCATCCCGTCGTCGGCGAGCTGGACATGCACTGCGACGTCCTCTACGTGCCGGAACGCGACCAGCGGGTCGTCCTCTACACGACCACTCCGGGCACGCCCTCGCACGAGGCGATGAAACTGCTGCGCGTCGTCGGGACCCAGGACCTCAGCGTCCGCTGAGGCCCCGGGGCCCGCGCGCGGTCAGCGCAGCTCGCGCTTGAGGATCTTGCCGGTGGCGGTCATCGGCAGCTCGTCGCGGAACTCGACGATCCGCGGGTACTTGTAGTTGGCGAACTGCTCCCTGCCCCACGCGACCAGCTCGTCCTCGGTGACGGTCGCGCCGGGCGTGCGGATCACGTACGCCTTGACCTCCTCGCCGTGCGAGGGGTGCGCGACGCCCACCACCGCGGCCAGCGAGACCTCCGGGTGGGTCATCAGGACCTCTTCCAGCTCCCGCGGGTACACGTTGTACCCGCCCCTGATGATCATGTCCTTGGAGCGGTCGATGATGTAGTAGTAGCCGTCCTCGTCGCGGCGGGCCACGTCGCCGGTGCGGAACCAGCCGTCCCTGACGGAGGCCTCGGTCGCCTCGGGCCGCCCGTGGTAGCCCTTCATGATGTTGTGCCCCCGGATGGCGATCTCACCGGGCCCCTCGCCCTCGATCTCCTTCCAGTCGTCGTCGATCAGCTTCATCTCCACGCCCCACACGGGCAGGCCGATCGAGCCGGGCTTGGTCGGGCGGTCCGGGCGGTTGAACGAGGCCACCGGCGACGTCTCCGACAGGCCGTAGCCCTCCAGGACGTCCACGCCGAACTTGGTCTTGATCCCCTTGAGGACCTCCATCGGCAGCGCCGACCCGCCCGACACCGCGACGCGCAGGTTCTCCCGGATCGCCGCGATCTCCTCGTCGGAGGTCTCGTCGGTCAGCAGGCCCCAGTACATCGTCGGGACGCCCGCGAAGATGTTCACCTTCTCCTTGACCATCAGCTCGACGGCCTGCCGGGCGTCGAACCTCGCCTGCATCACGAGCGTCGCGCGCCGGTAGAGGCCGACGTTCATCACGCACGTCTGCCCGAAGATGTGGAACAGCGGCAGCGTGACCAGCGACGTGTCGTGCAGCGTCCGGTAGAAGAGCGTGTCGTCCACCATGGCGTTCATGAGGAGGTTGCTGTGCGTGAGCTCGGCGCCCTTCGGCTGCCCGGTCGTCCCGCTGGTGTAGATGATCACGGCGGTGTCGTCCGGCCCGGTCCGCGCCGTCTCGAAGGTGCCCGGCTTCCCCGCGAGCGCGGCCCAGAACAGCTCCGCCCCCTCCACCGGGGACTCGGCGGCGGACGGGTCGGCGGGCAGCAGGAAGAGGTGCTCGCACCCCTCCGCCTGCTCGAACCCGGCGCGCCCCATCTCGCCGAGCGGCAGCTCCGGCGTGCCCTCGAAGCAGAAGAACGCCTTGGCGCCGGAGTCGCCGAGGTGGTAGGCGATCTCCCGCGGCTTGAGCAGCACGTTCAGCGGGACGACCACCGCCCCCGCCTTGAGCGCCCCGAAGTACACCATCGGGAAGTAGGGGAGGTTCGGGCTGGACAGCGCCACCTTGTCGCCCGGCCCGACGCCGCGCTCGCGCAGCAGGTTCGCGACCTGGTTCGCGACCTGGTCGAGGAAGGAGTAGGAGAGCCGGAGGTCGCCGAACACGACGGCGTCGCGGTCGGGCGTCTCCCGGGCGGCGTCCTCCAGCAGCACGGACAGGTTGAGCATGGCACTCCTCGCGCGGAAAGGTGACCGGCCGGTTAGTTACCGGCGAGTGTATGAAACCGTTCCGCACATCCTGCTGCACGGGACGCGTCCGGCGCCATCGTTCGCAGGCCTTGACGTGGCGTTTTCGTCGTCGTGACGGCGCCTCCGCGGGCAGGATGAGGGGCCGTCTTCGTCGGGTTCCCGGCTCTGTGACCGGATCCGGACGGTTCGGACGGACGCCGGGCCCGCGCCGGATGCCCGTCACCCCGCGGCGCTAGCATGTGCCGCTGCAGCGAGAAAGGGTGCGCAATCTTGATCATCTTCGGCTGGCGCGTGGTGTTCTTCACCCTGACCAGGGGAATCTTCCACTGCCCCGGATGCGGCGGCGACCGCGAGTACCGCCGCAGGCAGGGGCGCAACTTCTTCACGCTGTTCTTCATCCCGGTCATCCCGCTGACGAAGGCCGGCGGCGAGTTCGTCGAGTGCGACACCTGCCACGGCCGCTGGAACCCCGCCGTGCTCGACGTGCCGACGACCGCGCAGCTCGCGCAGATGCCCGCGATGCTGCTGCGCATGGCGATCGCCCAGGTCCTGCGCTCCGGCGACTACACCAACGCGGTCGCCCGCTCCCGCGCGGTCGCCGTCGTCCGCCAGGCCGGCGAGCCCGGGTTCGACGAGTCCGCCCTGAACGCCGACCTCGGCCGTCCCTTCGACGAGGTCCGCGTCGAGATGGGACGCGCCGCCTCCGCCCTCGCCCCCGAGGCGCGGGAGAGCATCCTGCGCGCCGCCGCCGAGATCGCGCTGGTCGACGGCCCGCTGACCGTCTCCGAGGAGGAGACGCTGTCCGCCGTGGGCGCCGACCTGGAGCTGACCCGCGTGCAGGTGACCGGCGTCGTGTCCATGGCCCGCCAGGAGTCGGGGCACTAAGTCGCGGCGGGCGGGGTTGCGGTTGCGCTACTCTTGAGGTATGCCAGCCAGGCTGCTCCTCGAAGGACCGCGTTGACGCACTGACGTCAGCGTGGTGGCCCCTCCTGCGCGAGGGGCCGTTTCATGTCGGCGGACGGCCACGACCCAGCAGCAGGAACCGGAGTCAGAAGCGTGAGCAGCGACGTTCCCCACCGCGCAACGCCGGGGGGTGCAGGGGGGGCGTCCCCCCTGAACGACGGGTACGACCCACGGGCGGTCCAGGACAAGTGGCAGGCCCGCTGGGAGGAGCTCGACCCGTTCAAGGCGGACGAGGAGGGCCCCGCCGAGGAGCGCCGCTACGCCCTGGACATGTTCCCCTACCCCAGCGGCGACCTGCACATGGGCCACGCGGAGGCGTTCGCCATCGGCGACGTCGTCGCGCGCTACTGGTTCCAGCGCGGCTTCAACGTCCTGCACCCGATCGGCTGGGACTCCTTCGGCCTGCCCGCCGAGAACGCCGCCATCAAGCGCGACTCGCACCCCGCCGAGTGGACCTACGCCAACATCGAGACGCAGGCGGCCTCCTTCCGCCGCTACGCCCCGTCCTTCGACTGGACGCGGCGCCTGCACACCTCCGATCCCGAGTACTACAAGTGGACGCAGTGGCTGTTCCTGCGCTTCTACGAGCGGGGCCTGGCCTACCGCAAGGGCGGCCACGTCAACTGGTGCCCGAAGGACCAGACCGTCCTGGCCAACGAGCAGGTCGTCGGCGGGCACTGCGAGCGCTGCGGCGCGCTGGTCGAGAAGCGCGTGCTGACCCAGTGGTACTTCAAGATCACCGAGTACGCGGACCGGCTGCTGGACGACATGGCGCAGCTGGAGGGCAAGTGGCCCGAGCGCGTCCTGCTGATGCAGCGCAACTGGATCGGCCGCTCCACCGGCGCCGACGTCGACTTCGTGATCGAGGGGCGCGACGAGCCCGTCACCGTCTACACCACCCGTCCCGACACCCTGTACGGCGCCACCTTCATGGTCGTGGCCGCCGACGCCGCGCTGGCCGAGGAGATCTGCCACCCCGACCACCGCGCCGCGTTCGAGGCCTACCGCGACGAGGTCTCCCGCGAGAGCGAGATCGAGCGGCTGTCCACCGAACGCGAGAAGACCGGCGTGTTCCTGGGCCGCTACGCGGTCAACCCGGTCAACGGCGAGCGGCTGCCCGTCTGGGCGTCCGACTACGTCCTGGCCGAGTACGGGCACGGCGCGATCATGGCCGTCCCGGCCCACGACCAGCGCGACCTGGACTTCGCGCTGAAGTTCGGCCTGCCCGTCCGCGTCGTCGTCGAGACCGGCCTGGCCGACCCCGCCGAGACCGGCGTCGCCACCCCCGGCGACGGCGCGATCGTCAACTCCGGCCCCATCGACGGGCTGACCAAGGGCGACGGCATCGCCCGCATCACCGCGATCCTGGAGGAGCGCGGCACCGGCCGCGCGTCCGTGAACTTCCGGCTGCGCGACTGGCTGGTCTCCCGGCAGCGGTTCTGGGGCTGCCCGATCCCGATCGTGCACTGCGAGGCGTGCGGCGAGGTCCCCGTCCCCGACGACCAGCTGCCCGTGACCCTGCCCGAGGGCCTGCGCGGCGCCGACCTGGCCCCCAAGGGCACCTCGCCCCTGGCCGCCGCGTCCGACTGGGTGAACACCGAGTGCCCCAAGTGCGGCGGCGCCGCCACCCGCGACACCGACACCATGGACACGTTCGTCGACTCGTCCTGGTACTACTTCCGCTACTGCTCGCCCGGCTACGAGGGCGGCCCGTTCGACGTCGAGCAGGTCCGCAAGTGGATGCCGGTCGACCAGTACACGGGCGGCGTCGAGCACGCCATCCTGCACCTGCTGTACAGCCGGTTCTTCACCAAGGTCCTGCACGACATGGGCATGGTCGACTTCACCGAGCCCTTCACCCGGCTGCTGAACCAGGGCCAGGTGATCAACCAGGGCAAGGCGATGTCGAAGTCGCTGGGCAACGGCGTCGACCTGGGCGAGCAGATCGGCGAGTTCGGGGTGGACGTCGTCCGGCTGGCGATCCTGTTCTCCGGTCCGCCCGAGGACGACATCGACTGGGCCGACGTGTCCCCGCACGGCATGTCGAAGTTCCTGTCCCGCGTGCACCGCATCGCCACCGAGGTCTCCTCCGAGCCCGGCGTCGACGTGACCTCCGGCGACACGACCCTGCGCCGCGCCACGGCCCGCACGGTCGACGAGGTCACCACGCTGGTCGAGACGCAGCGGTTCAACGTCGCCATCGCGCGGATCATGGAGCTGGTCACCGCGACCCGCAGGGCCGTCGACTCCGGCCCCGGCGCCGCCGACCCGGCCGTCCGCGAGGCCGCCGAGACGATCGCGGTCCTGCTGTCGCTGTTCGCCCCCTACACCGCCGACGAGACGTGGGAGCTGCTGGGCCGCACCGCGCCGGTCGTCCGCGCGGGCTGGCCGTCCGCCGACCCCGCCCTGCTGGTGGAGGAGTCGGTCACCTGCGTCGTCCAGGTCGCCGGTAAGGTCCGCGACCGCCTGGACGTCCCGCCCGGCATCGCCGAGGAGGAACTGGAGCGCCGCGCCCTGGCCTCGCCCAAGGTCCAGGACGCCCTGGCCGGCGCCGACATCGCCAAGATCATCGTCCGCGCCCCCAAGATCGTCAACATCGTCCCCAAACGCTGACCCCGACCCGACACGAGCACGCCGCCCGGACACTGCACCCTGCCCCAAGCAGTGCCCGGCCGGCGCGCCGCCACGTCCAACCAAGCCACCGATCGTGCCCCCTGCGGCTCATGCGCCAGAGACAGGCCCCAATGCCCCTTGGCACGAGCTAGCAAGCGAGGCGCCACCCGAACCAGCCGTGCCACCCAGCCAGCGCGCCCCCTGAAAAGGCGCGCCATGCAAGGCAACGCACCCCCGCGGGCGGCCCCTCGTGCCGAGGGCACGCGCAGCTTGAGTTTGCGCGCCATGCGGGTCGTGTACCCGCCGATTGAGGGCGCTGCGCCGCTGGCCGAGTGCGTTGTCTGAGGTGGCGTGCCCACTTAGCTCATGCGCCCCTCGGACCGAGTTTTTTGCCGGTCTTGGCTGCTCAGGGTGTGCCATACGGGTTGTGCGTCAGAGCTGGGCGCTATGCGGGTGGTGCGCCGCTGGAGGGTGATGCGTTGATGGGTTGGGTGCGCTGCCTGGGTGGTGCGCCACACGAAGTGCGGAGCCTCGGGGTGTGCCTTGTGCCGGGGCGTGTGCCATTGAGGTTGCGCTCCATGCGAGCGCGGGGCATAGACGGCGCTTGCCGGGTGGGGCGCTTGGCGGGGGGCACACGTGCGGCATGGGGTAGAGCGCTCGTTGCGCGCCCTGGGGTGGTGCCAGGGGGCCGTCTTGGCGTTTGGTGACTGCGGCTGGGGGCGGGGGAGCTGGGCGTGCGTGGGCGGCCGCCGGAGGTGGTCCGGCGGCCGCTGAGGGCCGGCGTCACATCTTGCGGAGGACCGCCACGACCCGGCCGAGCACCGAGGCCTCGTCGCCGGGGATCGGCTCGTAGGCGGGGTTCTGGGGCATCAGCCAGATGTGGCCGTCGTCGCGGCGCTTGAACGTCTTGACCGTGGCCTCGCCGTCGATCATGGCGGCCACGATGTCGCCCTGCTCGGCCACCGGCTGCTGCCGCACGACCACCCAGTCACCGTCCGCGATCGCGGCGTCGATCATCGAGTCGCCGGTGACCTTCAGCAGGAAGTGGGTGCCCTCGCCGACGAGCTGCTTCGGCAGCGTGAAGACGTCCTCGACGGCCTCCTCGGCGAGGATCGGGCCACCGGCGGCGATGCGGCCGACGAGCGGCACGTAGGCGGGCGCGGGCTGCCCCGAGGCCGGCTCGTAGGTCTCCTCGTGCGTGCGCACCGGCGTCGTGCCCGGCACCCGCACCTCGACCGCGCGCGGCCGGTTGGGGTCGCGCCGCAGGAAACCCTTGCGCTGCAGCGCCCGGAGCTGGTGCGACACGCTGGAGGTGCTGGTCAGCCCCACGGCCTCGCCGATCTCGCGCATCGACGGCGGGTACCCGCGGCGCTGGACCGAGTCACGGATCACCTCCAGCACCATGCGCTGTCGCTGGGTCAGGCCCGTCTCGTCCATCGGCCCGTCGGGCAGCTCCCGGACCTTGCTCATCGCTCGTCGCCTCCCGGGCGCCTCGGATCCGTCACTCCTTGTCATGAACGCTATCGCGTCCAGGCCCGATGATCAAACAATTGTTCGAAGATGCGCTCGCTTTTTCGGGAGGGCCCCTGGTAGAACATCGTACAGGCGTTCGATCGAAAATGCATTCGAAGTCGAGGAGGGGAGAGATGTCGGGTTCACCCCGCAGTGACCATCCCCCGATCCGCCTGACCCGCCGGGGCCGCGCCGTCCTGGTCGCCTTCGCCGCCACCGTCACGCTCATCCTGCTCTGGCTCAACGTGGGCTCGGGCGCCTTCGCCGGTTCCCGGGAAAGCCACGGCGGCCCGGCGCGGCCCTCTGAAACGGTCGTCGTCGAGCCCGGCGAGACCCTTTGGGACATCGCCTCCGCCGCCGATCCTGGCAGCGATCCTCGCCTCGTGGTGGAGAGCATTATCGACCTCAACGGCTTGGCGGGCGACCCCACCGTCCACCCGGGCCAGGAGCTCCGGCTGCCCTCAAGCTGACCGGCGCGCCCGACACGCTCGGTCACCACTGCTGCGGCCACTCGTCGCACCCGTCGGACGTTCCTTCCTCTCGCTCGACGGCTGCAGGAGCGGTCCGGGCTCCTGTTGATCATGCGCGCCGTCGCCGCGTCGTCCGCCGTTCTGGATGTCACGCGGGTCTCGTCGCGATCGATAGGGGGCGCCGGGTGCGGCATGGCGGCCTGGGTGGGCCTTGTTCTTGGGAGGTGGGGGTGGCGGGTCGCGCCCGTAGCGGCAAGAGGCGGTGGGGCGTGCGTGTGAGTGGTTGAGGCGACGACTGTCGGCGCGGCCGAGCGCGGTGGGCCTTGCTGGAGGCGGCGGGTGGGGCAGAGGGGCCTCTTGCTGGGACTTTGCCGTGATGGGGGTTACCGGGAGGGGCCTGCCGGAGGCGGTGGGTGACGACACGCCCGGACGGAAAATCCGGGTCTCGGAGATGACCTGCGCGGACGCGGCGGATGTGACGGAGGGGACGCGGGAGCAGGTTGCGAAGCAGTCCGGCGAGCCCTACGGTTGACCACAACATCTAGTAGTCACATCGATGTAGTTCCCTATATATGGCGCTACCATCGGTGTAACTCGTTTACGACAGGGGAGGGATTGGACGTGCACTGCCCGTTCTGTCGCAACCCTGACACCAAAGTCATCGACAGCCGTTCGACCGATGACGGTGGCGCCATTAGGCGCCGCCGGTCGTGCTCGGAATGCGGCAAGCGATTCACGACGCAGGAGAATGTGCTCGTGATGGTGGCCAAGCGCAGCGGGGTCACCGAGCCGTTCTCCCGGGAAAAGATCATCGCCGGGGTGCGCAGGGCCTGCCAGGGCCGCCCGGTCGACGAGGATGCGCTCGCGAAGTTGGGACAGCGGGTCGAAGAGGCGATCAGGTCGTCCGGATCCGCGGAAATCCCCTCGCACGAGATCGGCCTCGCGATCCTGGGGCCGCTCGGCGAACTCGACGAGGTCGCCTATCTGCGATTCGCCTCGGTCTACCGGAGCTTCGAGTCGCTGGACGACTTCGCCAAGGAGATCGAAGCACTGCGGAAGGCCGGTTCCTCGGGGGAGCCCGGCCCGTCCCGTTAGGGACGGTTCCGGAAACACATCAGCACAAGTAAAGGCGTCTCCGCGCGGGCATCGTTCGCGCGGCGGCGTGGTTGTTCCTGGACAGGGCCCGGCGGGAGGGTCCGAGAGGGGGAAGGTCATGACGGAGACGGTGAGCGGCTCGACGGCGCGGCGCGGCAAGGGGGGCCGCAAAGGGCTGAAGATCGAGCGCATCTTCACCACGCCCGGCGTGCACCCGTACGACGAGATGCGCTGGGAGCGTCGTGACGTCGTCATGACCAACTGGCGCGACGGCTCGGTGAACTTCGAGCAGCGCGGCGTCGAGTTCCCCGACTTCTGGTCGCTGAACGCCGTCAACATCGTCACGTCGAAGTACTTCCGCGGGGCGGTCGGCACGCCGCAGCGGGAGTGGAGCCTGAAGCAGCTCGTCGACCGCGTCGTCCGGATGTACGTGGACACGGGCCTCAAGGAGGGCTACTTCGCCTCCGACGAGGACGCCGAGATCTTCGACCACGAGCTGAAGTACGCGCTGGTCCACCAGATGTTCAGCTTCAACTCCCCCGTGTGGTTCAACGTCGGCACCAAGTCCCCGCAGCAGGTCTCGGCGTGCTTCATCCTGTCCGTGGACGACACGATGGAGTCGATCCTGGACTGGTACAAGGAAGAGGGCGTGATCTTCAAGGGCGGCTCGGGCGCCGGCCTGAACCTCTCCCGCATCCGCTCCAGCCGGGAGCTGCTGTCCTCGGGCGGGACGGCCAGCGGCCCGGTGTCGTTCATGCGCGGCGCCGACGCGTCCGCCGGGACGATCAAGTCGGGCGGTGCGACCCGCCGGGCCGCGAAGATGGTCGTGCTGGACGTCGACCACCCCGACATCGGGGAGTTCATCGAGACCAAGGCGCGCGAGGAGGACAAGATCCGCGCGCTGCGGGACGCCGGGTTCGACATGGACCTCGGCGGCAAGGACATCGGCAGCGTCCAGTACCAGAACGCCAACAACTCCGTCCGGGTGTCGGACGAGTTCATGCACGCCGTGGAGTCGGACGGCGAGTTCGCGCTGCGCGCCCGGATGACCGGCGAGGTCGTCGAGACGATCAAGGCCAAGGAGCTGTTCCGGCTGATGGCCAAGGCGGCGTGGGAGTGCGCCGACCCGGGCATCCAGTACGACGACACGATCAACGACTGGCACACCAACCCCGAGACCGGGCGGATCACCGCGTCCAACCCCTGCTCGGAGTACATGAGCCTGGACAACTCGTCCTGCAACCTCGCGAGCATCAACCTGCTCAAGTTCCTCACCCCCGAGGACGCCTTCGACGTCGCCAGGTTCGTCAAGCTCACCGAGCTGATCATCACGGCGATGGACATCTCCATCACGTTCGCCGACTTCCCGACGGAGAAGATCGCGCAGACGACCCGCGACTACCGGCAGCTCGGCATCGGCTACGCCAACCTGGGCGCGCTGCTGATGGCGACCGGGCACGCCTACGACTCCGAGGGCGGACGTTCCCTCGCGGCGGCGATCACGTCGCTGATGACGGGCGTCGCCTACCGGCGCTCGGCCGAGATCGCGGGCGTCGTCGGGCCGTACGCGGGCTACGCGCGCAACGCCGAGGGCCACAAGCGCGTCATGCGCAAGCACGCCGCCGCCAACGACGACGTCCGCACGCTGGACGCGATGGGCAAGGCGATCCACGCCGCCGCGGCCAAGCAGTGGACCGACTGCCTGAAGGCCGGCGAGAAGAACGGCTACCGCAACGCGCAGGCCAGCCTGCTCGCCCCCACCGGGACGATCGGCCTGATGATGGACTGCGACACCACCGGCATCGAGCCGGACCTCGCGCTGATGAAGTTCAAGAAGCTCGTCGGCGGCGGGTCCATGCAGATCGTCAACCACACGGTGCCGCGCGCCCTGAAGCAGCTCGGCTACCAGCAGGAGCAGATCGAGGCGATCGTCGAGTACATCTCCGAGCACGGCCACGTCGTGGACGCGCCCGGGCTGCGCCCCGAGCACTACGAGGTGTTCGACTGCGCGATGGGCGAGCGGGCGATCAGCCCGATGGGGCACGTCCGGATGATGGCGGCCGTCCAGCCGTTCCTGTCCGGCGCGATCTCCAAGACCGTCAACATGCCGGAGCAGGCCACCATCGAGGACATCGAGAAGGTGTACTTCGAGGGCTGGCGGCTCGGCCTGAAGGCCCTGGCGATCTACCGCGACAACTGCAAGGTCGGCCAGCCGCTGTCCGTCGCGGGCAAGAAGGAGGAGCCGAAGGCGGCGGCGCCCGCCGAGACGGCGCCGCGTCCCGTCCGCCGGCGCCTGCCGAAGCAGCGTCCCGCGACCGTGACCCGCTTCTCCGTGGCGGGCGCCGAGGGCTACATGACCGCCTCGTCCTACCCGGACGACGGCGTCGGCGAGGTCTTCCTCAAGCTCGGCAAGCAGGGTTCCACGCTCGCCGGCGTGATGGACGCCTTCTCCATGGCGATCTCCATCAGCCTCCAGTACGGCGTCCCGCTGGAGACGTGGGTGGAGAAGTTCACCAACATGCGGTTCGAGCCGGCGGGCATGACCGACGACCCGGACATCCGCATGGCGACCTCGGTGATGGACTACATCTTCCGCCGCCTGGCGCTGGACCACCTCCCGTACGAGGAGCGCGCCGGCCTCGGCATCTTCACCGCCGAGGAGCGCGCGATGCAGGCCAACGGCGAGGACCCCGCCGCCCTGCACGTCGAGGAGGAGGTCGACCGCGAGTCCCTGGCGCAGTCCGCCGAGATCGCCCGGCCTGCGGCGCCCGCCCCGGCCGCGGGCGGCGAGGCGCGCTCGTCCATGGAGGTCATCGAGAGCCGCCAGGGCCGCACGGCCGACGCGCCGCTCTGCCTCACCTGCGGCACCAAGATGCGCCCGGCGGGCAGCTGCTACGTCTGCGAGGGCTGCGGCTCCACCAGCGGCTGCAGCTGATCTCGGCTGTGTAGTGCCTGGTCAGAGCGGGGTATCGGCGATGAGCCGGTACCCCGCTCTCCCTTTCGCGTGAGCGTTCGTTGCGTTGAGTGCGACTCGGCATTCGACCTGCGGCCTGTCGTGACCGGCCTTTGCCAGGGCCAGAGGCGAAGCTTCGACGGGGTTATGCGACCGCCATCAGATGGGCTCCTCGCCAGGCAGGGGTTCGCGC
Source organism: Actinomadura sp. NPDC000929 (assembly GCF_040492065.1). NCBI lineage: Bacteria > Bacillati > Actinomycetota > Actinomycetes > Streptosporangiales > Thermomonosporaceae > Actinomadura > Actinomadura sp. NPDC000929. The sequence continues at coordinate 46,983 of NZ_JBEUPA010000031.1, forward strand.
GTGGGGGCTTGGCGGGTCTTCATGGTCAGGGCCAGCAGGATGGTGCAGGCGGTGAAAACCGCTCCTACGGTGAAGGCCGTGGTCGCCCCCTTGGTGAAGACGTGGTGGCCTGTTCCGTCTGCCGTGCGGGTGGCGGCACCGAACGCGGTGACGAGGATGGCCAGCCCCAGTGCGCCGCCGATCTGCTGCATGACGTTGAGAAGGCCGGAGGCGGCGCCGGCGTCCTCCGCGCGTACGCCCGAGGTCAGCACGGTGGTGATCCCGACCAGCAGGGTGCCCATGCCGAGGCCGGCGATGAGTGTCGGGCCGAGCAGCGATCCCGCGTAGTCGGCCGACGGTGTGAGCCGGGCCAGCCAGAGAAGGCCGACGGTGATGGCCGCGGCACCGGAGGCGGTGAGCGTCTTCGCGCCGAGGCGGGGCAGCAGCCGAGCGGAAGCGTTGGAGGAGACGAGGATCAAGAGGGTCAGCGGCACGAACGCGAGGCCGGCCTTCAACGGGTCGTAGCCGCGGATCTGCTGCAGGAACTGGGTGAGGAAGAAGAACATGCCGTTGCCCGCGGCCATGACGAACAGCAGGCCGAGGTAGCCGGTGGCCCGGTTGCGGTCGGCGAACAGCCGCAGCGGAGTGATCGGCTGCCGGGCACGGGCCTCGACGGCCACGAACAGCGCGAGCAGGATGACGGCCGCGCCGAGCGCGCCGAGGGCGAGCGGGTCGCCGAAGTCCTGTTCGGCGGCGCGGATGAAGCCGAAGACGAGTGCGGTCACGCCCAGGGTCGAGGTCAGCGAGCCGGCGAGATCGAAGTGTCCTGGACGGCGGTCGGTCTTGGGAATGAACAGCGGGGCCGAGATGAGCAGGACGGCGCCGACCGGCACGTTGATGAACAGGACCCAGCGCCAGGAGATCCAGTCGGTGAGCATTCCGCCGGCGATCAGACCGAGCGCGGCGCCGGAGCCGGAAACGGCCGCGTAGGCGCCGAGCGCCCGCCCTCGCGCGGCCTGGTCGGGGAAGCCGATAGTGATCAGGCCGAGCACGGTCGGTGCGGCGACGGCGGCGCCGATCCCCTGCCCGGCGCGGGCGGCGAGCAGCATCCCGGCCGACGTCGACAGCCCCCCGGCTAGTGAGGCGACGGTGAACACGGCGACTCCGCCGATGAGCGCCCGCCGCTGGCCGAAGACGTCGCCGACGCGTCCGCCGAGCAGGAGCAGCCCGCCGAACGCCAGCATGTAGGCGTTCAGCACCCACGACAGATCGGCGGGGGAGAACCCCACGTCTCGCTGGATGTGGGGCAGGGCGATGTTCACCACGCTGGTGTCGAGGATGAACATCGTCTGACAGATCAGCACGATCGCCAGCACGAGGCCCGGTCGGCGCCGCGGTCCGGGCGGATCGGGCACACGGGCGGCCCCCGTCGTCGGCGCGGGCAGGATCTCTTCGGTCATGGTGCTCCTCGCTGCGGCGATGAGAGTTAAACGAGGAGGCTCCTCGATTCAAGTCCGGTACGATATGAGGAGGTTCCTCGTTTAGCAACCGGCGGAGGGTTCATGGCGAATGGGCGGGCGACCGGGCGGGCGCCGCGCAAGGACGCGCAGCGCAACTACGACCGGCTGCTGACGGCGGCGCGGGCGGCGTTCACCGAGCAGGGCGTCGGCGCGTCTTTGAACGACATCGCGCGCAGAGCCGGCGTCGGGAACGTGACCCTCTACCGGCACTTCCCGAACCGCCAGGCGCTTCTGGAGGCACTACTGGGTGAGAGCCTGCGCGGGCTGCGCGTGCGCTCGGACGCACTGCTCACCGCCGCTATGCCTGGCGACGCACTGGTCGAGTGGTTCGAGGCCGCGGTGGAGCATGCGATGACCTATCGCGGCCTGGTCGACGCCCTCGTTGACAGCCTCGCCGATCCGGAATCGGACTTGCACGCCAGTTGCCAGGCCATGAAAGCGGGTGGGGCGCAACTGTTGGCGCGCGCTCAGGAGGCCGGAGCAGTCCGGCCGGACGTCAACGCCTCCGCGCTGTTCTCGCTCGTCGCGGCGGTCGCCTGGGCCGTGGAACGAGGACCTGAGGACCGTGAGCAGATCCTGGCCGTCTTCTTCGACGGACTTCGCTCCGGTGAGGGCCCCGTACGTGGTGACGGCGGCGCTTGAGACAGAGATTCGGGCGGGAATACCGCACCCTTCGAACAAGCGCACTGCTCTAGTGCACGAGCACACGAGACGGGCCGCGACCAGGTGGAACTGCGGGAGACTAGGATCGGATCATGCCTTTGACGGGGACGGACGTCGACCGGTTCGAGCTGGCGAGGCCCCGCCTGGAGGCCATCGCCTACCGTCTGCTCGGTTCGGCGGACGAGGCGCAGGACGTCGTGCAGGAGACGTTCCTGCGCTGGCAGGCCGCCGACGTCGCCCACATCGAGGTCCCCGAGGCCTGGCTGACGAAGGTGCTCACCAACCTGTGCCTGAACCAGCTCACCTCCGCGCGGGCGCGCCGCGAGACCTACGTGGGCCGATGGCTCCCCGAGCCGCTGCTCGCGGGGGACGTGATGCTCGGGCCCGCCGACACGGCCGAGCAGCGCGAATCGGTGTCGTACGCGGTCCTCACCCTCATGGAGCGCCTGACCCCCAACGAGCGGGCCGTCTACGTGCTGCGGGAGGCCTTCGACTACCCGCACCGGGAGATCGCCGAGATCCTCGACATCACCGAGGCCGCCAGCCAGCAGATCTTTCACCGCGCGAAGAAGCATGTCGCGCACGGGAAGGCCCGCGGCGCGATCGACGAGGCGGCCGCCCATCGGATCGTCGAGGAGTTCCTCGCGGCCGCCACCAGCGGGCGGACGGATGAGCTCGTGCGCCTGCTCACCAAGGACGCCGTCTCCGTCGGCGACGGCGGAGGGAAGGTCCCGGCGCGCACCAAGGCGTTCGAGGGAGCCGTCGCGGTCGCGACGTTCGTGCGGGCGCTCTTCAAGCCCGCGGAGGCCAAACGCGCCATCGTCGGCGGCTCGTCCGAGATCTACGCCTGGGTCGCCAATGGCGAGCCCGCCGTTGTGGCCGTCGTGGACGGCCGGGTCGTCGCCGTCATGTGCCTGGAGGTGACGGCCGAGGGCATCACCGCCTGCCGCACTCAGGCGAACCCCGACAAGCTCGAACGCGCGACCGCGCAATGGGCGGCGGCCGAGCATGGGGAGCCCCTGCTCACGGTGTGACGTAGGACACGTTCGACTTCTGTCAGCAATCGGCGGGCCATCCGGTTCAAGTGGCGAACCCGGACCGGAGAGCAAGGGAGCCGACGATGAGAGTACTGGTGGCAGGAGCGACCGGAGCGATGGGCAAGGAGCTCGTGCCTCGTCTGGTCGAAGCGGGGCACGAGGTGTTCGCCATGGTCCGCGGCGAAGCCGGCAAGGCCGGGGCGGCGCGGCTGGGCGCGGTACCGGTCATCGCCGACGCGCTCGACCGCTCCCAGGTCGAGGCGGCCGTGCGCGAAGCGGCCCCGGAGGTGATCGTCAACCAGTTGACCGCCATCGGGCACATCGACACCCGCCATTTCGAACGCAGCTTCGCCGCGACCGACCGGCTGCGGATCGAGGGCAACGACAATCTGCTCGCCGCCGCCCGCGCCACCGGGGTACGGCGCTTCGTCGCCCAGAGCAACGGCGCGTTCACCTACGATCGGACCGGCGGGCGGGTCAAGAGCGAGCACGACCCCTTGGACCGCTCACCGGTCGCGCAGATGGCCTCGATGATCGCCGCGGTCGGGCACCTGGAGAAGGCCGTGCTGAGTGCCGACTGGACCGAGGGCATCGTGCTGCGCTACGGCGCGTTCTACGGACCCGGCACCTCCATGGCGCCGGGTTCCGAGCAGCTGGAGATGATCCGCAAGCGCAAGTTCCCGGTAGTCGGCGACGGCGGCGGCGTGTGGTCGTTCGTCCACATCGCCGACGCCGCCGAGGCCACGGTCGCGGCGGTGGAGAACGGCGGCCGCGGTGTCTACAACATCGTGGACGACGACCCCGCCCCGGTCGCCGAATGGCTGCCGGAGCTGGCGGCGATGCTGGGCGCCAAGAAGCCGCTGCGCGTGCCGCGGTTCATCGGACGGCTGGCAGCCGGAGAGGCCGGAGTCGTGCTCATGACCGAACTGCGTGGCGCGTCCAACGCCAAGGCCAAGCGCGAACTGGGCTGGAACCCGGCGCACCCCAGCTGGCGTCAGGGCCTCCAGGTCAAGGCATGAGTTGGTGATCGCCGCCCCGCCCTCCACGAGCGGGCGGAGCAGCCGGTGCTCACGGAGCGAGGGACCGGCTTCGGTCGGTCCCTTCGCCTGGCTCAGGTCGGTGTGCCGGTGTCGTCGGCGGGCCGCTTGGTCGGCTGGGTGGACGAGGCGCGGCGGCGCTGGGACGGCTTGCGGCGTCCGGCCACCAGCACGTCGTCGGGGTCGTCGGCGGGCTTGTCCGGCTTCTCGGACGGGTCCGGGGCGGGAGCCGCGGGCGCTTTGGGGGAGCGGCGCGGCTTCTTCGCGGGCTTCGTCTCGGCCTGCCGCAGCGACTCCACGAAGCTCGCCGCGTCCTCCTCGTCCTCGTCGCCCTGACCGGGGCGGTGGAAGCGCTTCGCGACGATCCACTGGTCGAGGGTCAGGCGGCCTCCGCCGCCCGCCGCGAACAGCAGGCCGGCCATGCCCAGCGCGAGGACCAGCTCGTATCCGTTCTGGACGGTCTTGCCGTCCACCAGGAACAGGCCCTGGTCCGCGTGGACGAAGACGAACGCGCCGGCCATGTCGATGAAGAGGAGGGCCCCGGCGATCGGCAGGCCGAGCCCGACGATCAGCGCGGCCCCGCCGAGGAGCTCGACGAACGCGGAGTAGACGGCCGCGGCGGTCGGCAGCGGCACGCCGAGGGCGTCGAAGGAGCGGCCCGTCGCGGTGACCCCCGCCTCGATCTTCTGCCAGCCGTGTGCCATGAAGACGATGCCCACGCCCAGCCGCGCCAGGACGGCGGCGACGTCGTACAGCGGACGAGTGCGCATGCCAGCGGCTCCTTCGGCGCGGGGGGACGGGCCCTGGTTGACGGAGAGTATGACGGCCCCGGGGCGGATATCGCGAACATCGCAGGTGAACGGACCGCTCAGGTTTCGATGGAGGCGCGGACGAGGGCCGCGGCGACGGTTCCGCAAACGTGCTCCAGGGTCTCGACGCCGTCCCGCAGGGTGGAGTCGCGTTCGGAGAGAGCGGCGAGCAGGAAGGTGCGGCCCGCGATGGCGACGATTCCGATGCTGTTGACCGTCCAGGCGCCGCCGTGCCTTTCGCGGGGCAGCCAGCCGTTCTTCACCTCGGCGCCGGTCCCCGCCGCGCTGACTCCCCATGCCTGCTCTGGCGCCACGTCCCCCATCAGGCGGCGGACGTAGCGGCGGCTCGCGGAACTCAGCGGGCTGTCCGCCGAGGTGAGGGCGGTCAGCAGCCGGATCTGGTCGGCGGCGCTCGTCGTCGTCGACCCCCAGGAGCCGCCGGGACCGGGCTCGGTGTCGCGCAGGCCGAGCTTCCTGTTGGCGGAGGCCAGACCGCCCGCGCCGCCGACGGAACGCCACAACGCGCTGGCGGCGTCGTTGTCGCTGACCTTGATGGCCCGCTCGGCGAGGGCCTTCTCGCTGGACGTGAGCGCACGCCGCTCGTGCTGAGCCCGGAGAAGCAGCGCCATGACGATGTCGACCTTGACGATGCTGGCCGTCGCCGTGCGCAGGCCGTCGCCGTAGGAGTACGAGAGGCCGGTGGACGCCTCGCGCACCGAGATCGACAGATCGCCGGTCCTGCCGTCCAGGTACCGGCGGAGCGCGCGGGTGAGTTCGTCGCGCTGCGATCGGGTGAGGGTGGGCGTCGTCGGATGCCGCCTCTGGGCCGGGGCCGTCGGGGTCGTCGGGGCCATCGTAGGGACGGCGGGGGGCTCGTAGACGAACGCCGTCGAACCGGCCACGAGGGTCGCGGTCGCGGCGAGCACCGCGGCGGCGAGGAGCACGGCCCGTCTCATCGACGCCGTCCTGCGTCGGGATCCATGATCGGGAGTGTCGGGAGCGGGCTGTTACCCCTGCGTTAACACTTGAGACGGCGTAATAGGTGCGGCACATGAGTTACGTCGTGGTGAGAACATGTACGCATGATGGGTTCTCGTCAGCTGGAGTACTTCAGGGCGGTGGCGCGTGAGCTGCACTTCACGCGTGCGGCGGAGACGTTGCAGATCGCGCAGCCCGCCCTGTCCCAGCAGATCCGCAAGCTGGAGCGGCAGCTCGGCATCACCCTGTTCGAGCGCAACAACCACAGGGTCGAGCTGACACCGGCCGGGTCGGCGCTCCTGGAGCACGCCGAGCGGATCCTGTCCGACATCGCGGCGGTCGAGGACGAGATGCGCGGCTGGGCGGAGGGGACGCGGGGCCGGATCCGCCTCGGCGGGGCCCGCGGCCTGACGGCCCGGCTCGCGCGCCTGCTGGCGGAGTTCTCCGGGGAGTTCCCGGCGGTCGACGTGGAACTTCGGGAGATGAACACCGAGGAGATGGTCGCGGGCCTCGGCGGAGGACGCCTCGACGCGGCGACCGTCGTCCGGATGCCGCCGCAGGAGGAAGGGCGGCGGCTGGAGTCCCTCCCCCTCGGCGAGGAGCCGCTCGTCCTCATCACTTCGGAGTCGGCGCCGCTCGCGGGCCGGTACAGAGTGCCCGTCGCCGCGCTGGACGGTGTCGACCTGGTCTGCTACTCGCCGGGCTCGGTGATCCGCGAGATCGTCCTGTCCGCCCTGGCGGCCGCCGGCGCGACGGCGCGCATCCGGTTCGAGACGCGGGAGTACAGCACGGCCAGGGCGATGGCGAGCGTGGGACTCGCCGCGGCCGTCGTCCCCCGCTCGGTCGCCGAGGAGCCGGGCCAGCCGGTGAGCGTCGTGCGGCTTGAGCCCGAACCGACCTGGGCGCCGTCCCTCGCCTGGCCCGCCGGACGCCGTCCGAGTCCCGCGCTGGCCGCGTTCATCGACTTCGCGGCGCGCCGTCCGGACCTCGCCTCGATCGGACCGTGACCGCAGACCGTCGGGGAACCGGAGCGGCATGGCGAGACGTCCGCGACGCGGGCGGCCGATCCGAGGGTAATAAGGCTGAGATCTGACGGTCAGCTTTGCTAGGTCTTGGACATCTTGCCGCTATCGGCACGAGCATGGAGGCGTCCCACAGAACGCGGACTTCTACAGAGGAGCAGGACATGAACCGTGGCGAGCGCGGACGGCGCGAATATGAAGGGTTGATGGGGCGCAGGCCCGAAGAGGCGCTCGGTGAGGTGCTCCAGACGTCCCCGCAGATGTTCGAGGCCGTGGTGGAGGGGGCGTTCGGCGGGGCGCTGGCCCGGCCCGAACTGGGCCGCCGGGCGCGCGAGCTGGCCTCCGTCGCCATCATCGCGGCCCTGGGCGGCGCCGACCGCCGCCTCGCCATCCATGTGCGGGGAGCGTTGCGGCAGGGCGTCGAACCGTCCGAACTGCTGGCCCTGTGCGAGCACGTCTCGGTTTACGCGGGCTTCCCTCGCGCGCTCGACGCGCTCGCCGTCGTCAACGGCGTTCTGGAAGAGCAGGGCATGGACAAGCCGCCGCGCATGCATCGCATCGCGCTCGCCGACCATGAGACCGTCGTCGCGCAGAAGGGCGACCGCGGACCGGCCGTGATCCTCTCGCACTCCCTGGGCGTGGACTGGCGCATGTGGGAGCCCGTCATGGAGCGGCTGGCGGACGGCCGGCGGGTCTTCGCCTACGACTTCCGCGGACACGGCGGCGCATCCGGGGCGCCCCGCCCGTTCACCATGGACGACCTCGCCGCGGACCTGCTCGGCGTCCTCGACGCCTTCGACGTGGACCGGGCGCACGTCGTCGGCCTGTCGATGGGCGGCGGCATCGCGCAGACCGCCGCCGTCCGCGCACCCGAACGCGTCGCGTCGCTGGCCCTGCTCGCCACCACCGACCACGCCTTCGACGCCTTCGAGGACCGAGCCCGGTCCGGTGAGGCCGACGGCATGGAAGCGCAGATCGTCCCCACCCTGACGCGCTGGTTCACGCCCGCCGCGCTCGCCACCGACCCCTGGGGCGTCCGGTACGCGCGGGAGCGCATCCGGCGCTTCGACTCCGCCGACTGGGCCGCGGCCTGGCGGGCCTTCAAGGGCCTGGACGTCCAGGGCCGGCTGGCAGGGAAGGACTTCCCGACCCTGGTGCTCGCGGGAGAACTGGACGCCTCGACGACCCCGGAGATCATGTCGGGCATCGCCGGGCGCATCCCGGGCTCGACCTACCGGGAGCTTCCCGGCACGCCGCACATGCAGACCCTCGAACGTCCCGACCTGGTCGCCGAAGCCCTCGACGAGTTCCTTCCCGCCGATCGCTAGGGCCGCCGCCCTCCCTCCCCCGGGTGAGGCGAACGCCCCGCGCGGGGGAGGGGCGCCCGCCCGGCGGGCGGCAGGCTTCGATCATGACGGGAATGTCCGGAGTGATCGGGACGAGATGGGCGGCGGCGCGACGGCTCGGCGGGTACGGCGCCGCCGCGTCGCTGTCGCTTTATCTGGCGGTCAAGGTCGTGTGGGTAGCGGCCGCGGCGTTCGGCCAGTTTCCGGCGCATTTCGGCGGCGCGGACTGGATCGTGCTCAACGTGGTGACGGTCGGCATGTCCGCGACCGGGATCGCGCTGGGGCTCGTCCTGGCGCGGGGCATGCGGTGGCGGATCCCGGCCGCGCCCCTGGTCTTCCTCACCTGGGTGGGCGGCGGCTTCCTGATCCCCCTCATGCCCTACAGCATGGTCAGTGCCCTCCTGGGCGGCGGTGGGGAGGAAACCGGCGGCGACGCGGCGCCCTCGTGGGAGATGACTTTCATCGGCATCGGATTCACCGGCATGGCCATCGGTCTCGCCATCGCGCTCCCCATCTACATGCGGGAACGATGGCCGACCGCCTTCCTGGGACGCCTCTCCGACCGCAACCGGACCGCCGTCGGACGCGCGCGCACGGCCGCCGTGCTCACCGCCGTGCCGGCCGCATTCTGGACGCTGTGGTCGGCGGGTGCGGAACTCGGCCTCGACCCCGCGCACCGCGACCTCGTCGACGTGAACACCCGCCTCCTCCTGGGCGACTCGGCCCTGTGGGCGCTCCTCGGCGTCTGGAGCGTCCTGGCCGTCAGCTCCGCACGCCCGAACATGCCCGCATGGCTGCCGACGGCCATCGGCTTCACCGCGTCCGGCTCCCTTTTCGCCTGGGGCGGCTGGAAACTCGCGGTCGCGGTCTTTCGCCCGGGCGGCTACACGTCCGCCGAGTATCCGATCGCGGCCATCGCCCTCAACGGCCTCGCCGCCGCAGGAGGCCTGCTGATGCTGAGCACCCTCCTGGCCTCCCTCCGCGCCTCCGCAGCGCCGCCCGCCAACGCGCCGCCCGCCAACGCGCAGGTCGGCAACGCGCAGGTCGGCAACGCGCAGGTCGCCAACGCGCAGGTCGCCAACGCGCGGACCGGCAACATGCGGACCGGCAACGTGCAGTCCGGCAACGTGCAGACCGGCAACGTGCAGACCGGCAACGTGCAGTCCGGCAACGTGCAGTCCGGCAACGTGCAGACCGGCAACGCGCAGGCCGGCGAGGGCTGAGAGCGGCGCGCGGTCGTTCAGCGAGTCCGGCCCCTCGGCTTCAGAGGCGTCGCGGGCATGGCGGGGGCCGGGATCGGGGAGCCGTCGTAGCCGCGCACGCTGCCGAAGCGGTCGCCTCCCATCCAGTCGTCGCGGGCGCGGGCTATCTCCTCACCCGTCCGGGCGACGAAGTTCCACCACATGACGAGCTTCTCCTCGAACGGTTCGCCGCCGAGCAGCACGAGCCCGCTCGCCACGTCGGCCCTCAGGGGCAGCTCGCGGCGGCCGGATCCCAGGTACAGCATCGACCCGGGGTCCACGCGCATGCCGTCGACCTCCGTGACGCCGGACATCGTGAGCACGGCGTACTCGAAGTCCGGTTCCACGGGCAGGCGCACGTCCGCGCCGTCCGCCAGGGCGATGTCCGCCCCGACGATGGGCGTGAAGACGGTGCCGGGCGACGCGGCCCCGTCCAGCTCCCCGAGGATCACGGTGGCGCCGAACCCCGGACCGTCGACGACGGGCAGGTCGGCGTGATGCTCGAAGGCCGGGTCGGTGTCCCTGTCCGAATCGGGCAGCGCCACCCACAGCTGGGCCCCGTGCAGGACGGGGCCGTGCCCGCGCGGCGACTCCTCCGAGTGCGAGATCGCCCGACCGGACGTCATCAGCCCGAGCTCCTTCGGCCGGACGGTCTGCAGACTGCCCAGGCTGTCGCGGTGGAGCACCTCGCCGCCGTGCAGCCAGCTCACCGTCTGCAGGCCGATGTGCGGATGCGGCGGCACCTGCATCCCCGGCTCGTCGGCGATGTCGTCCGGTCCGTAGTGGTCGACGAAGCACCAGGCGCCGACCATCCGGCGGCCCAGGCTGGGCAGCAGCCGCCGCACGACCGTGCTCTCGCCGAGCGGCACCCGCCGGGGCGGCAGCAGCTCATGGACCGGCCCTCCCGGGACGTCCTCCCGCCCTCCGCACTCGACCGGCTTCGGCTTGACGTCAAGATTGCTCACCAGACCACCCTCCCCGCAACGCCGCCATTCAACAACGCCCCCGCCCCGCCCATCGAACCGACCTGCCAGGAAGCGCGTCACCGCACCGGTGCGCGAGTTGTTCCGAGGTTCTCGGGAGCGGGTGTCGTGGCGAGGTGGTGGTTCCTTATGTGAGGGAGGGCGGGGGCGTCTTCGGCGGGGGGTGCGGGGCGGGGAAGGGCGGGGCCCAGGGTTCGTTGTCGATCTCCAGTGTGTTGATCAGTTGGCCGATGGTGCGGTACCAGCCGGCGAGCACCAGGATCTCGAGCAGTTGAGGCTCCTCGTAGTGCTCGGCGAGGGCGGTCCAGGTCCGGTCGGATATGCGGGCCGAGTCGTGGAGTTCGTCGGCCGCGCCCATCAGGAGGCGCTCCTTCGGCGACCAGGGGGCGCCGTCGCCGGACACGGTCGCCCGGAGGTGCTCCCGGCCGAGCCCGGCGGCCTCGCCGAACGCCGCGGCGTGGACGCCCCACTCGTACTCGCAGCCGGTGCGGGCGCAGGTCCGGTCGATGATGATCTCCCGGTCGCGGGCGGGCAGGCGGCCGTGGGCGAGCAGGCCGGCGCCGAGCACGCGCATGCGGGACGCCAGTTCGGGGTTCCGGTACAGGACGCGGAACAGCACCAGAGGGTCGTGGGCGACGTCCGGCGGCATCCATCTGGCCAGGGCGGCGGCGACTTCGGGGGTGTACGGGGGATCGAGCGGCGCGATGCGGGGCACGGCGACCTCCGGAGTGCTTCGATTTTAGAAGCAGTCTGGTGCTTCGGAAAAAGAAACGCAAGGGAGCGTGCGGAGGACGTCGAGGCGGCCGCCGGGGCCCCGGGCCGGCAGCGGCCGCAGGACGGATCGCGGTGTCAGCCGGGCCCTTCGTCGAGCGCGGCGGCCCATCGGTCGGACCATCGCGACAGCGGGCGGAGAGCCTCCCGGGCGTCGCGGCCCAGCTCGGTCAGGGCGTAGAGGTTCTCGGGCGTCTGGCGGACGAGGCCCGCGTCGATCAGTTCGAGGAGCCGCTGCCGCAGGACGCTGGAGGACATGGCGTCGCAGCGCTGCTGGAGGGAGCGGAAGCCGAGGGGCTGGTCCTGGAGTTCCCAGACGATGCGCAGGGTCCAGCGGCGGCCGAACAGGTCGAGGGCCGCCATCAGCGGGCGGCCCCCGGACGAGCCGCGCACCGGCCTTCCCGGTTTCGGCATGCCCCCTCCTGTGGTCGGGTTCCCGGAACACTAGCCGCAGTGGCCGCCCGCCGCCGCGCCGTCGTCGCGCACGCGGCGGAATCCGGTGCGGGTCCGCGGGGTTCAGGTCTACGTGATGCACGGTGAGTACAAGGTCCCCGGCGGCAAGCTGGTCGTCGCCGACGTCGACGTCGTGGACGGGGTGCTGCGCGGCCCGAGGATCAGCGGCGACTTCTTCCTGGAACCGGACGACGCCCTCGAAACGATCAATGCGGCCCTGGACGGGCTGCCGGCCGGGCTCGACGCCCGGGCGCTCGGGGCCCGCGTCCAGGCGGCCCTTCCGCGGGACACCGTGATGCTCGGCATCACCGCCGAGGCCGTGGGGATCGCGGTGCGGCGGGCCGTCGCGCGCGCGTCCGACTGGCGCGAGCACGACTGGCGGCTCGTCCATGAGCCGCCGCAGGACCCGGCGCTGCACATGGCCCTCGACCAGGTTCTCGCCGAGGAGGTCGGCGCGGGACGGCGCCCGCCGACGCTGCGGGTGTGGGAGTGGGCGTCGCCGGCGGTGGTCATCGGCAGCTTCCAGTCGCTGCGCAACGAGGTCGACGCCGCGGAGGCCGAGCGGCACGGCGTGGAGGTGGTCCGCCGGATCAGCGGCGGCGGCGCGATGTTCATCGAGCCGGGCAACACCATCACCTACTCGCTCTACGCCCCGGAGAGCCTGGTGGCGGGGATGTCCTTCGCCGAGAGCTACGCCTTCCTCGACGACTGGGTGCTGGGCGCGCTGGGCGAGCTCGGGATCAGGGCCTGGTACCAGCCGCTGAACGACATCACCTCCGACCACGGCAAGATCGCCGGGGCCGCGCAGAAGCGGCTGGCCGCCGGCGCCGTGCTGCACCACGTGACCATGGCCTACGACATCGACGCCGACAAGATGCTGAAGGTCCTCCGCATCGGCCGGGAGAAGATCTCCGACAAGGGCATCGCCAGCGCGGTCAAGCGCGTGGACCCGCTCCGCCGCCAGACCGGCCTGCCCCGCGAAGAGATCATCGATCGCATGATCGCCCATTTCCGCGGCCGGTACGGCCTCACCGACGACCGCGTGACCGACGACGAGCGGCGCCTCGCCGACAAGTACGTGACCGGCAAGTTCGCCACCCCCGACTGGACCGCCCGAGTCCCCTGACACTCCGACGCCTCTCACGACATCGTTCCTTTCTGGTGCGGTCAGGCGGGTTGGGTGTGAGTGCAGGGGGAGGATTCTTGGACGGGGTGCCGCTGCTCGCGCCCGGCGGCTCGTTGGGGGTGGGCTATGAGGCGCCAGGCCCCCAGGGCCGCGGCGAGGTAGGCGGCTCCGACCAGTGAGAACGCGATGGCCGCGCTGGCCGTCCAGTCGGTGGACGTGCCCAGTACGGCGCCGATGACCGCTACGCCGATGAGCGTGCCTATCTGGCGTCCCGTGTTGAGGACGGAGCCCGCGACGCCGCCGTTGCCCGGGCCCGCGGCGTCGACCATGACCGCCGTCATGGCGGGGGAGACGATGCCGCCCGCGATGCCGGTCGTCGCCAGGGCCGCCGCGGTCGTCCAGTAGGGGCCCGACGGGGTGAGCGCGGTCAGGGCGAACGCCGCTGCGGCCGCCAGGACGAGGGAGGCGGTCAGCAGAAGGCCGGTCGCGATGCGGGCGGACAGGTGCGCGAACGCCAGATTGCTCAGCGGCAGGAAGACCGTCATCGGGAGGACCATCAGGCCCGCCCGGATCGGGCCGGCGCCCGTGCCGTGCTGGAAGTACAGGCCGACCAGGAAGAGCGTCCCGAAGAAGGCGGCGTTGAAGAGGAAGCCCACGGTGTTGGCGCCGGTGAAGCGCGGGTCGCGGAAAAGCGCCCACGGCATCACGGTGGCGGGGGCGCGGCGTTCCCGCAGCAGGAGGAGGGCGGTGGCGCCCGGCACCAGGGCGATCGCGGCGAGGACCGGGAGGGAGGTCCAGCCGCGGTGCGGTCCCTCGATCAGCACGAAGCTCAGGGCGCCGAGGCCGGCGGCCAGCGCGGCGTGGCCGGGGAGGGCGAGCGGGCCGGGACGGCCGGGGACGGGGGCGATGTGGCGGCGGGCCAGCGCCATGCCCGCGATCGCGAGCGGCAGGTTGAGCAGGAAGATGCTGCGCCAGCCGAGCGTGCCCACCAGGACGCCGCCGAGCGTCGGGCCGAGCGCGATCGAGGACGACACGATCGCCGACCAGAGGCCGAGCACGCGCGTGCGGCGCCGCGGGTCGGGGAAGGCCTCGACCAGCAGGGCGAGCGAGCTCGGCATGAACAGCGCGGCGCCCGCGCCCTGGACGAGCCGTGCCGCGATGAGGACCTCGATCGCGGGGGCGAGCGCGGCGGCCAGCGAGGCGGCGAGGAACACCGCCATGCCCGCCAGGTAGACGCGCCGGGCCCCGAGCCTGCCGGCGAGGCCGCCCGCCAGCATCAGCAGGGCCGCGAACGTCAGCACGTAGCCGTCGACGGCCCAGGTCAGGCGGCTCAGCGGAGCATGGAGGCGCTCCTGCACGGTCGCCCCCGCTATCTGCATGACCGTGGCGTCCACGCTCGCCATCACGAAGCCCGCGGCGAGCGCGGTGATCTTCATGGCGGGGGAGCCTCCGTGTCCGGATGCCATGACCAGTCCCTTCGTCAAGCGGACGGGTCGCGTCCGCTTCCGGAGAAGCTAGCGCAACCGGACGCGAGCTGTCCACTTAAATCGGACCGGAAGCGTCCGCTTGTGGCTAGAATCCGATTCATGAGCGGTACCAGGAGCGCGGTGGACCGGCTGCTGGACGACGGCACGGGCCGCCGCCCGCGGGCCGACGCCCGGCGCAACGTGGAGCGTCTCGTCGCGGCGGCGCGCGAGGCGACCGGCGAGATCGGCGGAGAGGTCACGGCCCACGAGATCGCGCGCCGCGCCGGGGTGGGCGTCGGGACGTTCTACCGGCGCGTCAGCACCCTGGAGACGCTGCTCGAGGCGGTCCTCGCCGAGGTGCTCGGTGAGATCGTCGCCAAGGGCGACGAGGGCCTCGCCGATCCCGACCCCTGGGAGGGCTTCTGCGACTTCGCGGCGTCCTACACCCGGCTTCGAAACGAACTGTGCGACATCAACTACGCGCTGGGCGGTGGCATCGACCACGCGCGCGCGGAACTGCGCGAGCGCATCCGCCTTCTGGTGGAGCGGGCGCAGGGCGCCGGCGCCATGCGCGCCGACATCACGTGGCAGGACGTCGCGTTCCTGCTGGTGTCCGTGTCCACCGGCGACCACACGGTGGGCCTGCAAGCGGGTGACCAGCAGTGGGACCGCAATCTGCGGATCGTCCTGGACGGTCTGCGCACGCCCGAGCCCGCGCCGCTGCCGGGGGCGCCGCCCACCGACTCGTCCGGGTGAGGCCGCGCGAGCGAAACGGAACTCCCCCGCGGCGCCGAGCGTCCTCCTCTCATGGCGAGTCGCGGGGCCGGGCGGCTGCCCGTAGGTTGGTGACAGTCGGTCGATGACGAGGAGCGTTCATGTCGATGCAGAAGGGCGCCAACACGGCGGTTCCGGTTCCTTCGGTGCGGGTCGAGCTTGGCTGGCAGGGCGGCCCCGGCGTGCCCGACGCGGACGCCTCTGCGCTCCTGCTGGCGGAGACCGGCCGGGTCCGGTCGGACGACGACTTCGTCTTCTACAACCAGCCCGTGCACGGGTCGGGCGCCGTCAGGCACGAGGGCAAGCAGCAGGGGCCGACCGTCCGTGACGTCCTGGCGGTCGACCTGAACAGGGTCGAGCCCGCCGTCGATAAGATCGTCATCGCCGCGTCCTCCGACGGAGGGACGTTCTCCAAGTTCCAGGGGCTCTACGTGCGCGTGCTGGACGCCGCGGGCGGGGCCGAGGTCGCCCGGTTCGAAAGCCCGGGCGCCACCACCGAGACCGCGTTCGTCCTCGGCGAGCTCTACCGCAGGCAGGGCGCGTGGAAGTTCCGTGCGATCGGCCAGGGATACGACTCCGGGCTCGCCGGGCTGGCCACCGACTTCGGCATCAGCGTCGACGACCCCGGCCAGGCGGCGCCTCCCGCGCCCCCGCAGCCGCAGGCTCCGCCGCCCGCCCCTCCGCAGCCGCAGCAGCCCGCGCCGCAGGAGCAGTACGCGCCTCCCGGCGGGCAGTACGTGCCGCCGCCGCCCGGCGGCCAGTACACGCCTCCGCCGCCGCCTGCCGGCGGGCAGTACGCGCCCCCGCCCGGGCAGTATCCGCCGCCGCCCGGTCAGTACGCGCCCCCGCCGCCGCCCGGCCAGTACCAGCCGCCCGGGGAGCAGTACGCCCCGCCCGCCGGCCAGTACCCGCCGCCTGGCCAGTACGCGCCGCCGCCCCCCGCCGGGGCCACGCCTCCCGCCGGGGCCACGCCGCCGCAACAGCAGGGCGGCAAGATCTCTCTGACGAAGAACGCGCCGTCGGTGTCGCTGACCAAGCACGGGGCGACGGGCGGCCACATGCGCGTCAACCTCAACTGGACGGCGCGCGAGGGCGCGGCCAAGGGGCTCCTCGGCAAGCGCCGCCGCGGCGTCGACCTCGACCTGGACCTGTGCTGCCTCTGGGAGCTGAAGGACGGCCGGAAGGGCATCATCCACGCCCTCGGCGACATGGGCGCGCTCGACCGCCCGCCCTACATCAAGCTCGACAAGGACGACCGCACCGGCGCGATCGAGACGGGGGAGAACCTCCATATCAACCTCGACCACACGGCGGAGTTCAAGCGGATCCTGGTGTTCGCCGAGATCTACGAAGGCGCCGACGACTTCCGGGGCATGGACGCGGTCGCCACGCTGTTCCCGGTGGGCGCGCCGCCGATCGAGATGCACATGAACGACTGCATGGACGCATCCCGTGACGCGGTTCTGGCGCTCATCGAGAACGTGAACGGGGAACTGGTCGTCCGCCGTGAGGGCCGGTACGTCCTGCCGCCGCCCGGCCGTCCGCGCTGGGGCAAGATGACGGTCGACCAGGCGTACGGCTGGAACCTGGAGTGGGTCGCCTCGCGCGGCAAGGACTGAGCACCCCACGACGCGCGGAGTGCCGGAACGGGCCCGGGAACGTTGGCTGATGCTGCCGATTGTCCCGGGCCCGGGGCCGACGGTAGGAACGGTCACATGAGCACCCAGCCGCAGTACCCCGTCGTGCCTGCGCCTCGTTTCGACGTCGCGCCCGAGCAGTCGGTCGAGCGCGTCCAGACGTTCGCCGACACGATGACGCTGCGCCGCACCGTCCGGGACTTCTCCGACCGTCCGGTGCCGCGCGCCGTCATCGAGCACGCGATCCGGGCCGCGGCGACGGCGCCCAGCGGGGCCAACCTGCAGCCGTGGCGTTTCGTGGTGGTGACCGACCCGGAGCGCAAGAGGCGCCTCCGGGACGCCGCCGAGCGGGAGGAGCGGGAGTTCTACGAGCAGCGCGCCTCTCAGGAGTGGCTGGACGCGCTGGCTCCGCTCGGCACCGACTGGCGCAAGCCGTTCCTTGAGGACGCCCCCGCGGTCATCATCGTCTTCGAAGTCCACAAAGGCCCTGAGACGCCGCGACCGTACTACGTAAAGGAGTCGGTCGGCATCGCCGTGGGGTTTCTCCTGGCCGGCCTCCACCAGGCGGGCCTGGCGACCCTCACGCACACGCCGAGCCCCATGCGCTTCCTGAACGAGGTGTGCGACCGTCCGCGGGAAGAACGCGCCTACGTCGTGATACCCGTCGGCTACCCGGCGGACGACGCGATGGTGCCCGACATCACCCGCAAGCACATGGACGAGGTCGTCGTCTGGACGTGACGCGTGCGCGCCTCGCCTACGCGGCCTTCAGGTGCTCGGCCAGCTTCTTGTCCCGGGCCACCCTGACAAGCGCCGCGGTGAGCCGGGCCAGGTCCTTCTCCGGCACCTGCGAGGCGAGCTTCTCGGCGTCGCTGGGCAGTCCCAGGCGTTCGGCGCCCTTCTTCACCTGGTCGTCGACGTAGGGGCGGAGCCACGGCCAGATGGCCTGCGCCTCGCGGCAGAAGATGTCCACTCCGGTGGGGCCGATGCCGGGGAACTCCCGCAGCAGTTCCGCGGCCTTCTCGGGGTCGCGTCCGGCTTCGATGGCGAGCCGCCGCAGATCGCCCTTGTACCTGTCCTCGACGATCTGCGCCACGTCGCCCAGGCGGGACGCGGTGCTCTCGTCGTAGCGGACATAGTGGCCCCTGCCGAGCGCGTCGACGCGCTCCTGCCAGGTGAGCCGGCCCATGCCGCGTGCCGTGCCGCCTCCCGCCTCGAACAGCTCGCGGGCGGCGGCGAGGGCGATGTCCGAGGAGATGCGGGCGCTCAGCAGGTTGGCCAGGACGAGCAGCTTGAACAGCGCGGCCGGCTGGTCCTTCAGGGTTATGCCGGCCTCCTCGGCGAACGTCCCGCCGGATTCCCGCAGCAGCTTCTTGACGACGGTGTCCATGGCATCCACCTCCCGTGTCTGCCGCTCTACCCGGGCCGTCGGGGATGACTCATGCACGCGCGCGAGAGGGCTCACAGGGATCACAGCAGGCTGAGCTGCCCTTCGCCGGCGAGCGGATCGCGGTGCTTCTTCATGTGCCGCCAGCGTGGGAGGTCGTCCAGGTACGACCACGACAGCCTGTGGTGCGGCGTGGGCCCATGCTCCTCCAACGCCTTCTGATGGACGGGGGAGGGATACCCGGCACTGTCGGCGAACCCGTAGCCGGGGAACTCGCCGTCCAGATCCGCCATGAGACGGTCTCGATAGACCTTGGCCAGGACGGACGCGGCCGCTACGGTGACCGATCTCTGGTCGGCCTTGATTTCGCACCGGACGCGCCAAGGACGGCTGAGGAAATCGTGCTTGCCGTCGAGGATGACCACATCTGGCTGGACGGGCAGCGATTCCAACGCGCGGATGGCGGCGCGCCTCAGAGCGGCGGTCATGCCCAGCTCGTCGATCTCTTCTGGGCTGGACGCGCCAATGGCGTGCCCGGCCAGCCAGTCAGGGAGGATTTCTGCGAATGCCTCGCGATGCGCATGCGTGAGGAGCTTGGAATCGGTCAGCGCGACCGTCTTCTTCCCGCGCCCAGGCAGGACGGGTGGCGGGCTCGCCTCCGTCACCGCCGCGCACACCACGACGGGCCCCGCCCACGCGCCTCGTCCGACCTCGTCCACTCCCGCGATCACGACCGGGCGGCCGCTTCCGGACGGCGCGGCCCGCAGCTCCTCTTCGATCTCGTAACCTGCGGCGCGCGCCGCGCTCGGGGCTGCGGCGGGAGAGGGGACCAGCCCGGGAAGGGCGCCGGTGGGGTCGGTCAAGGGGTCTCCTTAGAGCGGGAACGGACTGCGCCACCGATCGTAGGGGCGCGCCGTCCCGCGCGCCCGAAAGCGGAAGCAGAGCAGAACATCGACTTCTGGACAGGACGAATGTCCTGCTCCCAGGCGCGGCGTGGGCTCTGCTTCGCACCAGGCAGGGGTCGATGTAAGTCAACGAACAGGGCGCGGGTAGTCCCGTTCCGGGCGGTCCTGCGCTTTACTCGCTCTTGATGGCTTTGTTCGGCAGGTCTCGCTCCCGCCCGGCGAAGAACGCCGCGGCGCGGGATCTTTTCGAGCGCCTGAGATGGCGCTACTTCCAGGTCGCTCCCGGGCTGAGGTTTCTGGGGGCGGTCCTGCTGATCGCGCTTGTGCTGGTGGCGACGGTCCTCCTGGACGGGCCGATCCTCAGCGCGGCAGCGTTCACGGTGATCCTGCTGGTCGTCGTTCATCTGACACTGCGCTCGCCAACGGGCATGGCCGTCGTCACGGTGATTCTGGCCTGGCTGGCGCTGTCGGTGCCTTTGGGCAGGCTCTACCCGGACGATGGGCACCCGCCCTATCTGAACCCGTCGCTGCTTCTCGCCCTGCTCGCCGTGCCCGTCGCATTCATCGCCTTCCGCCTGCGCGGATACGCGCCGTGGAGCACGACGCTTCTGGGGTTGGCCGCCGCGGGTGTGGCGACCGCGGCGTGCGCTCACCCGCTGCCGCAGGCCAGCGTTACGCCAGGGTGGCTCGCGGCACTGGCCGTTCTCGCCTACCGCTGGGACCGGGCAAGGCGAGCCGTTCCGGCGGAGGCTTACGAAACGGGCTGGGTGCAGGAGCAGGCGAGCCCGAAGGGGGACGCCATGGCAGGGCCGCGCAAGAACTCCTCTGGTCCGGAGAAGCGGGAGCGGACGGACAAGCCGAGCAGGCCCGACCGGCGCGGTTCCGGCGAGGACGGGGGCGCCGCCATGTTCGGGGTGGGCGCCGCGCTCGTCGCGATCGGCGGCGTCATCGCCCTGGCCGTCGACATCATGACCGACGTCGTCGTCGACGAGCCCCGGGCG